>JAUVBP010000016.1 GCA_030591125.1 Candidatus Woesearchaeota archaeon
CTCAAGAAAGTCCCTATACGGGATGTGCAGCCTCATGAAAAAGAGATGAAGGGTGTGCTGAGCTTCAAGGTCATCCTCCTTATCACGATAAACTCTATAATGGGTACGGGCATATGGTTCCTTACAGCAGCAGGAGCCAAGCACGCAGGACCTGCGTCGCTCATATCCTGGGGCGTACTTTCCGTCGTTGCCGTGTATATAGCGATGTGCTTCTCAGAACTGACATCGATGTTCCCTAAAGCAGGAGGGGTATATGAATTCGCAAAGCAGACATACGGCAGGTTCTGGTCATTTGTCATAGGATGGACAACATCAATAGCAGGATCCGTGACGATTGCCATGCTCCTTCTGGGGGCTCTCCAGTACATGATACCAATAAAGTATTCCCACGTCTACATCCCTATCGCAATCGCACTCATCATCCTCTTCAACTATATCGCGTATAGAGGGATGCAGACAAGCACATACATGCTTGTAGGTTTTGCGTTGGTCACCATCGCGACCATAACTGCAATCATAATCCCAGGATTCTTCAATTTCGACATTGCAAACTTCACACCATTCTTTGTCTTCCCCACAATAAACATAATGCTCGCAATATTCTTCATCGCAGAGACATTCTTCGGGTGGGAAAGCGCAATCTTCCTCTCAGCAGAGACAAAGAACCCCAAGAAGATAATGCCTAAAGCCCTGATATATGGGACGATGGTGATATCAGGATTCGCTCTGCTACTCTCTTTGATCGCCATGGGAGTCATCCCGTGGGAGCAATACGGTGAGTCGGTCGCGCCTTTGAGAGACCTGGGCGCAGCGTACTTCGGGACTGTAGGTATCATCATATTCACCGTGCTGGTATCCACATCGATAATCGGCGCTGTGGCCAGCTGGATAGTCACTGCACCCCGCCTGCTCATGGCCCTGGCAGAGGATAAGCTGTTTTTCGTACACTTCGCAAAGATACACCCTAAGAACAAGAGCCCATACGTGTCGATAGTATTCCAGGTCATCGTACTGTCCATCCTCGTATATATCGGATCAGGATCCTATGAGATGCTGCTGCACCTCCTCATACCATTGATACTCGTGCTGTATTCTGCCGTGATGCTCAGCGTCGTGGTGTTAAGGTTCAAGAGGCCCGACCTGCCAAGGCCTTTCAAGGCACCTTTCGGAAAGGTAGGCCCGTTCTTCACGATATTCTTCATGGCTTTCCTGATGATCATGTTCATAAAAGAGACCCATGGCGCTCTAGATCTCCTGAAAGTATCGATGTCATTGATTGTCTTCGGAATCCCTGCATACTTCGCAATCGAGATATTCTACGAGCAGAAATACATCAATATGAGAAAGAATATCTACGCACGACTCTCATATTATTACCATTCAGCCCCTATCCCCCGGATCCTTTTCAACAGGATACACAAGATATTGGGAGAGACCGATAAGAACACCGTACTGCTCGACTATGACTGCGGCGCCGGAGGCTTCACAAGGAGCATGATCAAGAAGAAGCTACCTTTCAAGAGGATATACGCGGTCGACAAGGCAGAGCAGCAGGTAAAAGTGTTCAAGGAGAACGTGCCTCTTAACCATAAGAGAAAGATAAGCATATACTTCAGGGAATCATGGAGGATTCCCAAAAAGATAAAGGAAGTGGACATGTTTGTGTCATTCGATTCCCTCGGCTATATCGATGATGTCCCTTCTTTCCTCAAGCACGTGCGTCAGGTCCTGCGCAAGAAAGGCAGGTTCTGCTTCTACATCAAGAACACTTTCATCAACATGACGCCGAACGCCCTGCTGGTTGCGGACAAGAAAGAAGTCCTTAAGCTGTTCTCTGACGCGAAGCTGGACGCAGAGTACCACATCAGGAAGAAGATGTTCAAGGAAGAGATCTTCATCTATGGCGTGAAGAAGTGAGTGAAGTTGCACATAGAGTAAATTTCTGAAGGTAACCTCTTTATACCTAGATCAGTCAGATAGTAGTATGGCTAAAGGTGATTCGCTAGAGGATATCCTAGAAGGTGTATTGCACCTGCATTCTGAGACAGGTACTGAAGGGGGATACTGGGCTTTCCAGGACTCCAGGTTCATAGAACAGAATACAACACGTCATGCCTGCAAAGGGTGTGGATTGTATTGGGATAAAAGCATGAGCAGTTCTATGCCTGAGAATCCTGACTATGAACGTCCTGAAGGATGGCCTGAATTCTGTGTTCCTGAGGAGCATGAATTTGAGTTAGTTTCTAAAGAATCCTGGTCTTATGAAGGGTTAAAGTATCTCAACGATGGGGATAAGCTGACAATATATCATCCTGACACAGGTGATGAAGTGTGGTCTGGTGTTATAGATCTTGAACAGCATGACCTGTTCACAGAAGATGCGAGAGGATACTGGATACACGCAGACCAGAAAGGCATCGACAGGGATGAATGGGCAGAATATTTCTTTGAGAAGTATCCGGCTAAGCTGGAGCCGTTGAAGAAAATCTGAAAGGTAACCAAGATGTCTGAAAATAATAAGATTGATGAACTTGAGCGACGAGTTGCGCGACTTGAGCACGACTCCTACCAAGGGAGAGTAAGCAATCTTCAGGAAGGAGTCACGTATAATGGATGTTCACCATCAGCAGAGGTTCCTTCAAAGGACAAAGCAGAACAAGCCAATACACGCATTGAACAAATCATCAGAAAACTTAGGGAGGTTGCTAACAACTACCTGTGTGCTGCTGGAAAGGTCATTCCACGTTCTTCGCTACCTTCTACCTATAGACAGGGTATGAGACTGTTCAGGGATCCAAAAGGTGAATTGATGCGCGTATATGCGCGCGGAGAAATCGACGACAGAGAATACTATCAGCGCAGTCATCAACTCGACAAGGAAGCTGAAGAGCGAGGCTCGCAATTCATCGAAGTCACAGAACAGGAGACTAGCACACAAAAGTAAAGGGATGGGTGATTAAAAAAACTACATTTCATACCAAGGTATAAATGCTTGTTTAAAACGATATTCTGCAAGTTCAGAAGCTTCGTCAGCATTTTTTCGCGCCTCATCTGCAACCTTACGAATCTTACTATAATTCCGACCCTTTCCCAAGGCTACATCAAAAATATTCATTACACTGGCTGAAGTAGCAAGATTGAGTTGTTGATCAGATTCTCTATATGCGCTATAAGCCTGAACCATACGAACTCCGCAGTTTCCAGTTAAAGCTAATAAACCTATTGCCCCACTTACAAGTGCAGCACTTTTTATCCTGTCAGCCAAATTTTTTGCCATAAATATCCAGAAACAACACTATTTATATTTTTTTCGAAGGTTTAAAAGACATATTTAGTTCATTTCCCATAGCTAATCACGCTACATCAGCCCATAAAATATCAGAACCCTGACTTTAAACCAGTAGTTGAACGCCCACCAAGTCATCTTTAACCAGAAGTTGAAGTCCTGCATAGTGCGAAGTTTAACATGAGGTTGGACGCCAGCGCCCAGGGATGAACTTACAGTTCACGTCCGGTCACAAATTCTTATTGTTAATGTACTAATATGCTTTCTTCTATATTAATTCATTGGCCTGACAGCTTGAAATTTTGTATGACAAACACGATACAAGATTTAAATATAAGCATATCTTGCGACTTAACGATTACTTTCAGAATAAATAACTAGTTTTCTTATGTTTGAGTCCTTCACAAATGCTGAGTGATTCATGAGGTGGTGCAAACACCTTTCTGCTAATCTGTTCCATATCGAAGATATCCTTTGCCTTCCAACTTAGAATACGGCCTATATTCTGGCCAATACAGGTCACCATTAGCGTTGTATATCGGAAGAAGAAATTCTTCTTTACCCTTATAAGTTTCCAACATCAAAGAAGCGATCTTATTCGCTTTCTTCATCAACTTGGTCTTGTCAGTCTCTTCGCAGTACTTGTATTTGTCTTGTTCTCTTAAGTCGTGTTCATCTCTATCACAATCTGAAGAATATTTGTCTGCAAGGTTCTTTTTCAAGACAAGTTTAACTCGAGAGTCAAGTTCTGATTCTGAGAGTTTTCTTACTGATCTGAATATGACCCCTCTGAAGAACCTTGGCGCCACTCTTGCATGAAGAACCCATCCATATTCATAATATGCTCTCGCTACACCTGTTGAGTAGTCTCCCTGGTATGCTGCGTATGTATTTGGCTGGAGGATTGGCTGCCATTTATCTCCTCTTTTGTACGGGACTTCTTTGAATTTGTCTAGCCTGAACATGATTGCCACAGAGTCTCTAGCATCATGAACCATCCAAGTATATTCATTGACGCGAACACTTACATGGTCACGCGCATCATGAACATTTCTGCCTATTATGTTGAACCATACAATGGATTCTCCATGCTGTCTGGCATTTTTTACCCATTGTTCCTTATTCACGTCTTTTTCGAAATCACCTTCTCCAGTTGTCTCAGGTCCTCTGCCAAGCAGACCATCAGTCAGGATATTCTTTAAAAGCGAAGGTTTAACCGCAGAAAACGCGGTCCATTCCAAGTTGATATCCTTAGCTTTTCTCCAGATCTTTTCGAGAATGGGTGTTGAAAGACTGTCAATCCCTACAGGTTTTTCGCTCAAAGTTCCATCTTCCCTTAAGGTCTTGAATCTATTGCGGATATACCAGCCATCTCCCAGAGAATATTTCTTCACTTCAAAACCTGCAGATTCCCAAGCTTTACGGAATTCAGCGTCACTGTTCAAAAAGATCTCTAAGTCTTCAACGAATATTTTCCAAGGTATATCATTTCGTAAGAAGGCTGCTATGAACGGATATTCTTTATCTAGGTGTACCATGGAAGTTCCTCATTCATATCTTAGTAATTAGGATGTATATTGCTATAATATAAGATTTTCGGTGGTGCGGCGCACATACAAGAAACCAAGAACGCACTATTTCCTCATAAGATGAACGGACGATGCAAAAAATAAGTTAGTCCACCAGTTGCGGACGTGAACTGCTAGTTGAACGCCAGCGCCCGGACTCAACGTCCAGTAATTATCTCAACGACATCCCGGTGTTTCAGTTTATGCTCCTTGCCGAAGGTCATCTTTGTCTTTTAAACAATCTTCTTGAACAAGAATGAGAACCCTTTCTTATCCCCTAATGCAGCATATAGATGTGCAGCAGGCTCGCCAACCAGACAATAGTATATCTTACCGAATAATCCTGAATAATCTGTATGACCCATCTTGATATGCCCTAATTCATGCCTCAAGAGAGACCTGAACTGACCATTGTAATCTTTCTTCATAAAATTCGGTTCAAAGGGTAAGAAAATATTCTCACCTAACTCAGACAGACCTCCTGGAGGCAATGCTATCGAGATGCCATATACCCCCTCATCTATCTTTGAAGCGTCACCAACATATTCGCGACAATATAGGTATTCAAGAGGCAGTTCAGGTGTGATTAGATCCATGTCCAAATGCTCTAACCCTGCTTTCTTCACTTCCTCGTCAAATATTTCCAAAATAGTCTCATCAACACACTCAACCATAACGTGTAAATCTCCAAACCTCTCCTCTGCCAACTTGCCGATATCTATAACTCTCTCTCCTGAAACCATAATTAATCTACCCCAAAATGTAACCCGAATATGATAATGAACCTATCTCCCTGTGATTATCTCTACAACATCCCTGTGCTTCAACTTATGTTCTTTTCCGACAGTCCGCTTTGTCTTGACGTCTATGGCACGGATGAATTTCTTACCCAAGTCTGTGTGTATCTTGAATGCGAAGTCTAGGGCGGTGCTGCCGTCAGGTATCAGGAAGCAGTCTGGAAGGACGTTGCCGTGCTGGTCCACCAGGTTATTAACCCCGCCAGGAAATATCGCGATGTATTTCAGGAGATTGAAAACAGAATTATCAAGAACTTCCTGCACACCAGTAGAGCCAAACCTATCAAGCATGTTCGTCTTTATGAAATCAAGGGCTGCTTTCTGCTTTTCATTGAGCTTCTCAGGTTCCAGCAAGGTGAATGTCTTGGATCCTGGAATATATTCTATCATCTTGTGCTTTGCGGCCTCTCGTAATGCAAGCTCTGACTCTGCAGAGCAGGGAATGATTATATAATCAGGAAACTCTTCTTTTACACGTTCATAATTCTTGTCTGCGCCAGGCACATCGATCTTGTTGGCCGCAATTATTATCGGCTTAGTGAGTTTCCTGAGTTCGACTGCGAGGCGTTTCAGATCCTCTTCCTGCCAGGTGCTCGGCTTCTCAAGATCAAGACCTAATTTATTGATGACATCCTCAGTCATCTCCTCAGTCACTTTCAGTCCGGAGAGCTGTTTACCAACTGCACTTGCGATGCTTCCTTTCTCCTGCATGACAGTACGGGCGAAACGCTCCCATCCCTTGTTGATTATGCCAAGGTACCACATGTCAAGCTCTTCCTCAAGGAACTTCACGTCATTCGCAGGATCATAGCTCAATGGATCGACAGGCTCGCCTTTCTCATTCACACTACCGGAGATGTCAATGACATGCACCAGAGCATCAGCCTGTCTCAGGTCATCAAGGAACTGGTTACCCATACCAAGACCCTTATGCGCTCCAGGGACAAGTCCAGCGACGTCCATGAGATCTACAGGAACAAAACGCTTTCCCCCCAGACAGAAACCTTCACGCGGATTGCATTGCTTGTCGAACTCCTTGTCGACACAGTCCAGCTTCACGAAACCGACAGCATGGTTCGGCTTTATAGTGGTGAATGGGTAATTCGCTATATCGACATCTGCAAGCGTGGCTGCCTTGAAGAAAGTGCTCTTTCCACAGCTTGGCTTTCCGACGATTCCGACAAACATCTTAGACCTATAAAATAAGTGATTTTAAAAAACTATTGATAGAGTAATGATGTGCCCTCATAATACCCCGCATCACTCACCCTAATTACCTTTAGATACCTTCAGAGCAAACCTGCTGTTCGAGAGCGGAACATAAGGCTTGAATGAGTAATCTCCCTTCGGCTTCCCAGGTATCTCCATGCAGTCCATACATCTGGCCTCATACACCTCAGTCACATCCTCGTCAGCCTCTTTACTGCCTATTGCAATGTCCTTATCCAGATAAGGTGCAGGTGACTTCTGTCCATTGCGGACGATAAGCCTCTGGCTTTCCGTGGCCTTCTGGCCGCAAGCCTCACAATAAGCATACATGACAGATATATTATCAGCGATGGTGAGAAGGTCTGCCATCTCACCGAAAGGTTCTATCTTGAAAGTCCTCATCAGCCCGGTCACGTAGAATCGGTATCCCTGATATATCATATCCCTGACACCTGCGTATATCCCCTCTATGAACTGCCCTTCATCGATAAAGATGTGACCTACAGGAGATTTCCGATTCATAGAATCCAGTCCATCTATCCCCGTCTCACCGCGGATATACCTGATCACATCCGCCATATCACGGACCAGGATCGCAGGTATCGATGCCTTGTGGTTGTTCATGCCGATGACACCTTTATCGAACACTCTGTATTCCTTTCCCCTTTCAGAGAACCGTTTATCATTTGACCATTTGAAAACAACATACCTTATCCCTTTCGCATCAAGCTCTTTCATCTTCTCATACCAAGCAGTGGTCTTGCTGGCATACATGTTACCCACAAAAAGCTCAAGTCCACCTAACCGATCTATGTGCACGTCAGGACGTCCTCTGAAAGAATGATGTATCAGGCAACGACGTTCACCTGAACTGCTGAGCTTCTGGCTCCTTGTCGCCCCTAACCTGCACCCCTGCACCATGCAAGGGGCATCCTTCAATATAAAATTGTTAGAGATGGACATTATCTGAGGCATGAAGTTGAACGGCTTCCCTTCCCAGTCAAGATTATGTCCTGCGACGTACACCTTTCGGTTACTCAACACCAATGCATGGAGCAGATCCACTATCTTAGGATCCTCAAAGAAATTTATCCCAGAAATGACGACCGCTTCCGTGTCCTTAGTGACCTGCTTTGCGATCAGATCAGGATCATCAGTCTCCAGTGCAGGATATCCTGCAATCTTACCAGGATTCGATATGTCATCCCGCGGGTGTTTAGCGACGACAATATTGCTTGATTCGCCCTTGGCAGGATCCCAGATTATCCCGTGCGCTGAATTCAACAGCCTCTCAATCTCAGTTGTCTTGCCTGAAAGATTAGGTCCTGTTATCGTTATCAATTCACCGTGTCTTGAACCCCTAAAAGAAAGCATATTATCCCTCCTTATACGATACGGTGGGCAGACTTTCCACTAATAAAGCTTTTCATATCTCAATATGCACTACATTGGGACGAAACTTTTATAAAACCGGTTTCTATGGGTAATACATATGCCACCACCACCATTTAAACTCACAAGTCCCTGGAAAGTACGACAGTTCAGCCTGAACTTCAAGCACGTGTTCAGCCTTGAGTACTTATACAAGAGAATCCACGAGTGGCTTGTTGAGGAAGGTTACTGCATGGGAGGAGACAACTGGATAGAGAAACTCTATCTTGAGAGAGTCGACAGCGGTGGCGGAAAGCAGATATGGATATGGTGGCGGACAGATAAGATGTATCCCCCCATGGGTGCCAAATTCTTCAAGTTCTACCTTGACGTGGATTTCCATGTCCTTAACCTCAAGAATGAAGAGATAGTGGTGAACGGGAAAAAAGTCAAGACAAACAAGGGAGAGTGCGAGGTATTTGTCACAGCAAAGATGGAGATCGACCCTGCAGGCGAATGGGAACAGAACTTCATACTCAAGAACAGATATATACAGAAATTCTACCTCAACAGGATGTACAAGTCACAGATAGAGAAAGCAGAAGACATGTTAGTCAGAGATGCTGCAAGACTTCTGGGTGCGATCAAGCAGTACTATCAGCTGGAGTCGTGGCTGCCAGAGTATGCAGAAGAGGCATTCCACGCTGAGAAAGGGGAGTGAGGATCAGGACCATCATGGTCTAGCAGTCTTCCAGAGATATTCAAAATAGTTCTTGTATGACTCTGCGACGGCTTTATGCTCAACCAGTATTCCCAAAGGGTTCTCGACCCACATTATCATTGCGACTTTATCATCAAAGATATATGTTGATACTGCTGAATTGAATTCAGCAGGAACATATCTTATCTGAGTCAAGGATATTTTAGTCGGCTTTATCTTGATGTTTGCCACAATCCGCATCTTTATTCTCTTCCTTATCCTCTCTTTGTCCCACTTAGGATAATCATATGGAAGAAATTCCTTGATCCTGTATTCTGCGCCAAAATCCAAGATTTCAGTCTTAGACTTGAGCATTTCCTGTAATATTGTCTTGACCCCTGCCAATGCCTTGAAACTGTGTACCTCTTGCTTATCTTTGGCCATCTGAAAGTCTAACATCAGCTCTGGCACTATCTTTTTCGCTTCGTCCAATTCTGTCTCTTTCTCGTCTATGAGCTCAGTTATCTTATCAGGACTGCCTGCCTCAAAGAGCATCTTATTTGCTTTTGTGATCTGGCTGATCAATCCTTTTTCCCTCAGGCCTCTCAGAGCATCATATACTGACACCCTATGGACTCCTGAGCGCCGGGATATGGCATTTGCTGATGCAGAGCCTGCTTTCAGAAGCGCCAGGTAACATTTGGCTTCATTAGGGCTCAATCCTGCTTTTTCAAGCTTTTCCTGCTTCATGAGCAATCAATGGAGATGGTGCATATTTAAATTTTTCTAAATGTTGTAAGCCCCCTTACTACACTCGTTTAAGAATTCTTCAAAATCACTTTTTAGTGATGATCCCCATAGACAGACGCAGGATTGAACAGACGCGCACATTGGAAGAAGCAATCAAGGAAGTCTTTGACCTAGAGATTGAAGTGAGGACTTGCACCCTTACTGAAGATTCTATGTGCGGAGACGTAGCAATACAATATGATACATTAGGTAAGAATGTCAGGAAAACGACATATGGACTTATTGCTCAGGATTATGTCAATTCTGTCAAAGACTGGCTGGATCCGTTTGCCGAAAGGATAAGAACTGGAAAGATATTGGAGATCGGTTGCGGTTCAGGTCTGCTTTCTATAGAGTTGGCGAAGATACTGCCTGATACAACCATCCATGGAGTGGACCTATCCCAAGAAATGGTCAATATAGGCAATAAAAATCCAGAAAAGACAGAAAACATAACATTCCATCAAGCATCAGTCTACGATATCGAGGGCACATACGATGGAGTTGTATGCAGGAATGCATTGCACCGCTTCAGGGATTCTCCAGCAGCACTTGAACGCATGATCTCTGTACTAAGACCACATTGCAAACTGTACATAAGAGACATCAGAAGAGATGCTGACTGGAAAACAATAATCGCGAGAATCGGAGAGCAAAGATGGAATAATCCGGAGCTCGTGCAAGATTATATCGGTGCGATGGCTGCGATGTTGACAATTGAAGAACTTGAAGACGTCCTTGGAGAAGTGGGTCTGAAAAGGTACCAGTACCTGATCAGATAAGGATCCTACAAATCGGAAACAAAAGACAATCCACAATCTCAATTGAATGAATATAATTCAGACGTAGAATATGTATGTATAATAAAAAAATAAAAAATAGTGACTCAGCGTCAATCCTTAGTTCTTTATTTCACTTATCTACTTCAATCCCGTATTCGCTCAATACGGTCTTAAATTGAGCCAGTCCTTTATAGATGTGAAGCAAGAAGCCCTGTTTTTCCAGTATCTGGACATGAGACTCTTTATCATCACAGAACAATATTTTTCCTGGTTTTGATCCACAACGCTCAGTCACCGCCTGCAGCATCCTATCCTCTGTTTTTAGAGCGCTCACTTCATATGATGCGACAATATCATCAAACAGATCGTCAAGATGGATGTTGTCTTTCAGATACTCGATACGATATTTATCATTATTGGTGCACAGAACGCATTTGATCCCTTTCCTTCTTAATTCTCTGATTAATCCAACTATGTCCTCATTTAGCTTACCATCACTGAACCAATAATCGAAGAGCGGATCAATACCTTTATTCCAATTCCATCTGGATAGATATTTCTGTTGCAGTACACTCTTCAGATCCAGTTTTCCTCTTTGACAGTCTTGGAACTCATTCTTAAATAACTCTGCCACTTCTTCAATAGGAACGTTGAAATCCCTAGAAAATCGCTCACTGAACCTCTCATCAGTAAGATAAACCATACCATCAAAGTCAAACACAATCGCTTCTATCTGAGCAGCCATGCGCATTTAGGAACCCTTTTTATTTATAAAATCTCCGTAGATCATACAACCAAAAGAAATAAAATAAAAAATAACTCAAGCCCCGTCGAGAGATACCTCAACACCAGGATGCTCTGCCTTCTTCAGTATGCCTGCAGCTTCCTGGAGGATATCTACCTTGTCAGTCTTCTCCCAGGTGAAGTCAGGGTCATCCCGTCCGAAATGACCATATGCAGCAGTCTTCTCAAATATGGGTCGACGCAAGTCAAGCTCTTTCAATATATCTGCAGGCTTGACAGGGAAATGCTCCTTGACAAGTGCTGCAATCTTCTCTTCAGGGACGCGGTTGGTGCCGAAGCAGTGCGTCAACACAGAGACTGGCTCAGCCACACCTATGGCATAAGCGAGCTGCACCTCGCACTTATCAGCAAGACCTGAAGCGACGATGTTCTTGGCTATGTACCTGGCAGCATATGCTGCAGAACGGTCCACCTTTGTCGGGTCCTTGCCTGAGAAAGCACCACCACCATGCGAACCGTGTCCGCCGTAAGTGTCTACGATTATCTTCCTGCCGGTGAGACCTGCATCACCCACCGGACCTCCGATCACAAAAGAACCGGTCGGGTTGACATAATACTTAGTATCCTCATCCAACCATCCTTTACACACTGGCTTGATCAGCTTCTCAATCACGTCTTCCTTGATCCTTGAGTGCGGGACGTTAGGCTTGTGCTGCGTAGATATCACGACAGCATCCACCCTTACAGGCTTGCCTGACTCATACTCTACAGTCACCTGCGACTTCGAATCAGGCCTCAGATAGGGTAGAGTACCTGCACGGCGAAGCTTCGCTAACTGAATAAGCAGCTTGTGCGCAAGCACTATAGGAAGAGGC
>JAUVBP010000170.1 GCA_030591125.1 Candidatus Woesearchaeota archaeon
ATTTGAAGCAACACCTGCAAAGTACGTAAAAACAGATATGTCGATTCTGGTAAAACTTATGAAGAAAAAAATGCACCCATTAGTACATGCGCTGATTTTCCACCACAAGCTCGAAAAGATACACCCTTTCGCAGATGGCAACGGGAGAACAGGAAGAATCCTTGTCAATCATTTACTCATGCAACAAGGGTATCCGCCATTAATCATAACAAAAAAGAGAAGAAGCGACTATCTGAACGCACTAAGCACAGCAGACAAATCAGATCTAGAAAAGATGGATGTGAAACACTACAAGAAACTAACCAAGTTTTTTGCAGAAGAGATGATTACCACTTATTGGAACAACTTTAATGTATAGAAATATTTTAGCTACTTTTTTATACTTCTTTTTCTACTAAAAACTTATAGAATTCGTCCTTTTCACGGGCTCCAGAACCAGTTTTATCCGTCGGGCGTTGGCGTTTAATCAATTCTTCCGAACCTTTCGGAAATATTTCAGTAAGTTATTTATACTACTTAATCTACTATTATTTTAGGAGATTTTAGTAGAGTTCCTTTGTTTATCTCGACGCTGTCGGCCTTACCCAAGGACGTTAGACTCTGGTAGTCCTATCCACGGACATAGTTATCCGATAATGTTTGCCATGGGTGTGCCAGCAACAGTCGCTTTGCATAGTATCCTGCCTTATGTAGAGAGATTCGGCGGAGAGTACGCGGCATATGGTGCATTCGGTCTTGGTGTCGTGGCGCTTGAGTACACCTGCGGAAAGGTGGGTCTCGCACCATGGAAAGAAGTATACAAGTATCTCGAATCAAGATTCCATAAGGCGATGCCCTGGACAAAGAAGATCCCTTTGAGCATAGGTGACAACAGTTCTTTCTTACCTCTATTGCCTCTTTGGTCTGCTGTCGGTGCGGCGTTGAGCTATGCTCATGGTGTGCTGCATAGTCTTTGATGTTGAGGAAGAGCACCTATACTTTTATAAATGATTATTCTGTTAATCTGGATATGTCGACTCATGAAAAGAAGGTTGCACGGATCGTAAGGCAGTTGAAGAGACGCAAGAGCAAGAGGCCTGTCTCTCTGAAGAAGAGGGCTGTTTCTCATCAGGTCCCTAACCCGAAAGATAAGAGGCATACTGATGAGAAGATTGATGTAAGCGACCTGAACAACGTGCTTCACATCGACCGCAAGAAGAGGATATGCATCGCAGAGCCAGGCATAACATTTACAGATCTTGTTTGTGCCACTATGAAGCATAATCTGGTACCGATAGTGGTGCCTGAACTCAAGACAATCACGATCGGCGGAGCTGTTGCTGGCTGTTCTTTAGAGTCTATGTCTTTCATGTACGGAGGTTTCCATGATACCTGTCTGGAGTATGAGGTCATAACTGCAAAAGGAGAAGTCGTCACTTGCACTCCGAAGAACCGACATAGTCTTCTGTTCCAGATGTTGCACGGTACATTCGGTACATTAGGTATAATCACAAGACTGACTTTCAAGCTCGTGCCTGCCACCAAGTACGTCAAGGTAAAGTACGAGAAATATGACAATCTCAAGGATTACCAGAATGCAATATGGGGGCATTTCAAGAAGAAAGATGTTGATTTCATGGACGGTATAATTCACTCCCCTTCTGAATATGTGCTTAGTGTTGCAGATTTTGTGAAGAGGGCGCCGTACACCCACAGCTATGACTGGATGCGAGTCTACTATAAGAGCACTAGCACAAGGAAAGAGGATTATCTCAAGACAGCAGATTATTTCTTCAGGTATGATAAGGGAGTCACTAACGTCACACCAAAGTCGTTTCTAGGGCGGCTCTTTTTAGGGAAGTTCATAAGTTCTGACGAGATGCTCAGGATTGCAAAGAGGTTCAGGAAGATAATACCTTCTAGGATGATACCGTTTACCTTGGATGTGTTTATCCCTTTCTCTAAGATGGAGAATTTTCTGACCTGGTATGAGAAAGAGGTCGACCACTTCCCGTTATGGTGCGTGCCTTACAAGAGGGTGCGTGACTATGAATGGGTGTCTGATGAGCTGTTCAGAAAGAATAAGGACCCTCTCTTCGTGGACCTGGCGATATATGGTATGCATAGGGACGACGGCAAGAACTATTACAAGATGATGGAGGACAAGCTCTTCAGCATAGGAGGGATCAAGACCCTCATCTCAGGCAATTATTATTCTGAAAAGGATTTCTGGAAGAGCTGGAACAGGAAGAATTATTACAAGGTGAAGCATAAGACCGATCCTGATAATATCTTCCGCGACATCTATACGAAGATGTGCAGGACGTCGAGAGGATTAGGTAAGTGAGCTCCTGTAACTCTCCCCGAACAATCTCTCTCCGACTTCTTTCTTCACTTCATCATTTGTCCACATCAATGCAGTGCAGGTCAGCTTCTTGTTGTTATTGGCCCCATTATAGAGAAGCTGGGCTATATTGTAGAACCCGCCAGGGTAGCCGGTGATCACCATCCCTACCTGGGTTGACCTGTCCCATGCTCTCTGGTCCAGAGTCTTATCATCGAAGCAATACTGCCCTGTCCCTGGAAGGTTATAATGTACTACGTTTTTGCCTTGCAGTGCGACGACGGAAGGCTTCTTCCACTTTCCTGGCATCAGATCGTTCACTATCGCCTCAAGCTCATTGCCTTTCGCCACGAACTCATCAAACGTTATCTTTTTAGCACTCTCATGATATATGTCACATTCTTTCATGTTATCACATCTCTCAACTGTATCTTATCAGGAAATCCAGCACGCTCCTGTATGACTCCATCACAGATATTCCCATCGTGAGGCCCAGATGGTTTGTTGAAGGCACGACGACCTCTTCAAGCGGACCGCGCGTCCTGTGCAGCGCTCTTGTGTTATCCTCTGTCGCGAGCACATCTTCATCCCCTCGTATCAGGAGTATCGGCTGTTCTATCTCAGGTATCCTTGCCTTATAGTCTGTAGCCCAGCTTATGTGGTTCAGGTCTGTGTAGCTCTTGAACTCTTTGTCCTTTATCCACCTGAACAGCTGTGTCACGAGCTTTGTCGTAGCGTCTGAGCTGCCCTCGCCGAGTATGATCTTGAGCTCGTTGTCGTTCATGTTCTCGTTCTTCCATAGGTCATGGAATATGTTTGTCCTGTTCACTACTGGAAGCAGCGCACGCACCAGCCCCAGTGCATATCTTACAGGGACTCTCTGGATCTTTTCCCTGTATAGCTCCCCTGCAAGCGGAGGATCCACTATCCACTCGAGCCTTGACAGGAACTTCACGAGCGAGTGTCCCTTGTCGAGCTGCACTGGTGCTCCCAGCGAGATCAATCCTCTGATATCATCTCTCTCTGGAAGTGCAGCGTAACCTAACATCCCTCCGAGCGAGTGCCCGGCAAGGAATACCTCATCTTTCCCAGCGTCTTTTTTTATGAATCGTAATGCGGCAGGAAGGTCATACACGACATTGTGA
>JAUVBP010000207.1 GCA_030591125.1 Candidatus Woesearchaeota archaeon
AAGTATTCCACAATCTGTTCTCTTATGTGCGGGACATAGATGATCTTACTGTTGAGAATTTTCAGGGAGATAATGTCTGCAGATATATAGGGAGTAATGGTGGTGATGTAGGGCTTGTGACTGTACGGAATGTCCGTGGGGATCTCACATTGGCCAATGCAGCAAGTGATGGAGGATCCGTAGGCATGGTCATTGTAGAGTGTTGTGACGGGCACATGATACTTGAGAAAGCAGGTTCTTTCAAGGGATATATCGAGCACATCTCTGTCAATGGCATCAAAGGCTGTTGGACTGCGCGTTCAGCAGGGTATCAGGGAGTCGTAGACACGCTCGACCTTGCGAATATCAGCGGCGTCAAGCCTGCAGAAGGAGCTATCGTCAACACTCTCATGCTGAACGGTGTCAAGTATGAGCTTGTCGGTCATGAAGGAAAGACTGATGAGAAGATACTCCGTGTCGGAAACGGTGATGATGAGACATATCAGGGTATCGTTAAGTGCAGGCAGGTCCATGCAAATTATTGATTTTTTTTCTTATGATTGGGTGTATGAAGATGAGTGATGAACATAATATAATAGATATCCACCGTAAACATAAGACCATAGATGTGCATTGCCAACCTGGACTTCGTTCCAATGAAGTCGGGGAAAGTGAGAGCATCGACGAGTATTTCTTCAATGTCGGAATACCTATAGGCACAGAACTCCAATCTGATCCATCTATTGCACGACAGGTTGCCATGGATTTTTTCCATGTATATAGAGACTGTTGTGAACTGTATTCGCATCTGGTGCCTGTACCACAAAAATATTCTGTGGCGAGCGGATTTGATGTTGACGCAGATGGCTGGCAAGTAGTGTATGAACCTCATCCGAATGGCAGAAGGAGTGTACCTTCAGCAGCATCAAGGCCTACTGAAGATGGTATCAGTAGAGCGACCAAGCAGATAGAATATCCTATCATGTTCGGCGGTAACAGGACAAGGATACCTGAAGTGGCAGATAAGATGGCGCAGATGTTTGAAGAACGAGGGTATACTGTAGTGAGGCATACTTGAACTTATCTTTTTACTTTTTTCTTCGATTCTCTTTTTTTCGTCACAGGCTTTCTCCAGAACTTCTTGCAGTCAAGACAATAGTAGATCACCCTGTGTTCATGGACACGCACCCTCAGGTTCTTTCCTGGCACAAGGAAGCGGTAGCAGTGCTGACAGAAAAGCCGCTTCTGATCAGAATCCAGGCGTATGCGGAACTTCATCGCCACTTTCCTTGCGAGAGTGACATACCGATGCGCGAGAGGGTGGTTGTCTTTCGCGACAGATCTTGCGCGGGTCAGGAGCGAAGCTATGTGTTCTTTTGCAATCCTGATGTTGTCTGCGGACTTTTTTGAATAACGTCGCTTACTTCGTGACATTGCCTTTTTAATGCACCATAATCTTTATAAACATATTGGGATGTAGTTGTTGCATGGGTTGGTTTCAGAAGATATCAGGCATATTCAGTTCTGCTGAGGAAGAAGAACAAGAGCCACAAGAGGATACTGTAGCTCTCGCTTCGCTGTCCAGATGGGTTGAAGACAGGTCCAATGATGAGTATGAGAAGATACAACCTGAGATACAGGAACAATTCTCCAAGTTCTTTGATGAGAAAAAGACACTTTTTGGCGTGCTGGACACCCTTTCGTCAGCAGAGCTCCACAACCCGGACATCCCTGAGAAGGAACGGCAGTTCATGGTGGGTAACAGGACAGCATACATCAGCCAACATAAGCAGTTCCTCAACATGCTCAACATATCCGACGGCCCTGACTGCAAGGAGACTGCAGCGTTCTGCAAGGATTTTGAAGACAGTCTAGTAAAGCTGGCAAAATCCACTGCGCGGAACCATGCCATACTCAGCCAGTTCTTCGCTAATCACATGAATTCTGCCAACAAGCGCATAAAGATGATGGGTGATGCCATAAGCAGGATCAAAGAGATACTTGAAGACGGTAATGTGGGTGTAGAGGCGATCGATCACCTGCGGAAAGCAGCATCCGAACTCTATGGAAAACAGAAACTTCTTTCAGAGCTGGAAAGTGAGCTTGGCATGTTCAAGAAGAAACTCGAGAACTCCAACCAGATGAAGCAGAAGTTCCAGGGAAAGATCGATGAGCTGAAGCAGACAGAGGACTATGTAGGATTCAAGAGCCGGAATGATGAACGCAAGGCAAAATGGGTGCAGATAAAGCAGACTGAAGAAGAGGTGAATGCAGTATTCTCTCCGCTCAACAAGCCGATGAAGCGCTATGAACGTATCGTTGTCGAGGATGCATCACTGTTCAGCAAGTATCTTGACGACCCGATGTCTGCGCTTGTGGATGATGGCTCATTGAAGATAATCACTATCCTGCATAAGATGAGCTCTGCATTGGAGAGCGGTTCGCTCGAAGTCAAAGATTCGGATAAGGCCATCCAGAGGGTTGCAGAGATCGACACTGCCGTGCTGAGAGGGGCCAGAGAGAAATATCTTGATGCCAAGAGCAGGATCAAGAAGATAGATGATGAGATGCGGAACAGCGGAGTGTTAGAGACTCTCAATGACCTTCAGTATAAGATAGAGCATGTCGATAACCAGATCAAGATACTCTATGATAAGATAGAGAAAGCAGAACATACAAGGTCGAAGATAGATCTTGATACTCTGCGGAACCATGTGCAGCAGAAACTGCTGGATGAGCTAGGGGTGAAGGTGACAATAACATGGCAAGACAGCACGCATTCCACGGAAACGGACTAGT
>JAUVBP010000174.1 GCA_030591125.1 Candidatus Woesearchaeota archaeon
GACGGAAAGTATACAGCTGAACTCTTTGCATATGCACAGAACGACGGCAACAACTTCACTTATGTCATAAGATCCCCAAAAAGATTCAATCTCAATCTCGATAACAAAAATCCTAAGACCAAAGTCACACACAGGGTGACAGCTTATTCAAAAGACGGTGAGATAAGCCAGCTTGGTACCCATGATACGCTCACTAGGGAGAATCACAGGTTCTCGACAAGCCTCAAGCACACGTTGAAAGAAGGTGTTGAAGGGATAACAGGGACGACTTCAGTGACTTTCAGCGGAAAAGATGACGGCACAAGCGTAACAGTCAAGCTGACGATGAGAGAATACACAGCCATCCACTCATTCACAAAAGACAAGATTGATGTAGAGGCGATCGCAAAAGTCTATCATTACACCCGGTTCAATCCTCCTGTAAGGGAAAGATTCGAGATGCCTGTAAGGATAGTGATTGAGAACGGAGACGCAGTAGTGACCGCGACTGACCCGCGACTTCCGGTCGATGCATCCTTTGACCTGAACAGATACAAGTTCAGGTAGATATTTCTTATTCTTTATTTTGATCCATTCTTTTTCCATCAATAGATACATTGCGATAGCAAGCCACCACCACTGCCGCAGGTCGCCTGGGGGGAAGGCCCCTCCGGGGTCAGGCGTAGGGCATTTCCCAAAGGAAATGACCGTCTGCCGGCTTTGGTGGTGGTGGCGTAGCGTACTTCATCTATACCTAGACTTCATCTATACTTCACCAATTCCAAGACTTCACCAATCCCAAAACACTACATTCTACAAAACTTTAAATACCATTCAATAAAATAAACAAACAATGGACCTAAGGATATCAGCATGGGCAGCTATCGCTGCAGCAGTGATCGCTATCCCTTCAGGGATCATAGGCCTTCTTGCAGCACTCATGACAGACAACGTAGCGCTTAACCAGGCTATCATCCCGCTCCAGTTGATCACATCTGCTATAGCGATAGTGATCTCTCTTGGTTTCCTGAAGATTGCAGAAAAAAAGAATCTCCCTTTCCTGAAGAACATGGTCCTCATAAGCATCGCGATGATCCTGCTTATCACGACCTATACTGTTACAGGGTTGGAAAATATAGCTATGAGCATTTTCCTGATGATAGCTTTAGGACTGGTCGAACTGTTGCTGGGAATATCCATATTCAGGCTAAAGAAAGATTTTGGGAGACCGGTGACTGCTCTTGGTGTCTTCTATATCATCAACGGATTCTTCTGTATGACTATAATCCTGTTCATGTTCATACCGTTCACAGCGACTGTAGCTTCTGTCCTGGAAGCGGTTGTCCTCTTCAGGGCTGCAAAAAAGATTAAGTGATCAATACCATCTCCAGGCGTTATCTACTGTGAAACTGACTTCTTTTTCGGTTCCCTGTCCCGCAGCATCTGTCGCCCGGAATAATACTGTATGTTCACCGACAGAGAAAGTCTTCATCTTCTTCCTCTCATGCCCATACTCATCGCATTTTGAGCAAAGGACTCTCCATCGCGGCCTCTTATCGCTTGTCACTTTGTATTCAAGCTTGACCTTCTCTGTGATGGAGATATTGAACCTGACCCGACGAGGATATTCTTTATCCATAGGTTCATTCACTGCAATACTTGGAGGTGTAGTGTCAACGAGCACTGTGACCTTCCTTGAAGACACTGTCTGAGCACGGTCTGAGACCTCGAAAGTGTAATTGATCTTTTTGCCGTCATATGTAGAGAGGTCGACTGCCTGGCTGCAGAGGACATTCCTGCCAGATACACAAGTGAAAGGCTCCACTCCGCCATT
Organism: Candidatus Woesearchaeota archaeon; assembly: GCA_030591125.1. GTDB lineage: Archaea > Nanobdellota > Nanobdellia > Woesearchaeales > UBA11576 > JABMQF01. The sequence goes on from JAUVBP010000174.1 coordinate 1,814, forward strand.
CCAGACAAGATTGACACCGACAAGATCAGATTCAGTTATCTTGAGCGAGAAATCACTTCCATTCGTGACTCTGTTCCTTCGCGGCATCGTCCTGCTTATTCTTGGTTTTATAGAATCCACAAATAATGTCCAGTTTATCTCGTATGTATTTCCCAGCTCATCAGTTCCCCTGACACTAAGAGTATTGTCCCCCACATTCATGGTCTTTGACTTAAAAGTATCATTTCCATATACACTGCAATCGACGCATAACCGCCTCCATCTTGGAGACCTGTCATCATAGTTCATATACTCTATTAGTGCTATCTCTCTGTCTGCGCTCACATTCAATTGCACCCTTCTTGAATCACATATCATCTCATTGGGTGAATGGAACCAAAGGTTGAAAGGAGGAAGCTCCTCTATCGTGAAGAGCCAGCTGTAATAAGATGTCCTGGAAGCATTGTCTGCTATATGCAAAGATACATTGTGCTCACCGATATCTGCCCAGAAATCATCGCCAGGCATATAAGTTACAGTCTTGTCTATAGTATCAGCATGCTCAACAACCGCAGCCACGACCGCTCCATCAAGCTCCATGACGACTGAAGCTATCCCTGAATTGCTCTGATGCACATCATCAAGATAAGCAAATATATTCTGTCTGGAAGCATTATAGAACACTGTACCGTTTGCTGGATCGAAATCTGTCGCCACCGGATCCTGGAGGTCGACGCGTATGAGGAACGACTGTTCAGATTCTATCCCGCATTCTCCGAGGTCAGCGCTCCATCGCAGCTCAAGTATCCCTCCTGTCCCGAGAGGATATGCATTAGGTATGTCCTCAAGACCGAATGCGCCTGTATAGAGGAATTTTTCTGTTCCCCACATGTATGTGACATTTATCGCTGCAAGGTCAGGAGAGAAGGTAAATACAGGCTCAGTGATATACCAATCGTTTGTCCCATCTGGAAGAAGAGGGCTCACAGAAACCTCTGTGACAGTTGCGACATAGAATGATTTCCATGAGTTGTTGTATGTCCTGCCATAATTGTCGGTCGCATACACATTCCAATCGATTGTCTCGCCGCCCACAAGATCGCTGTACACCACAAACCAGGAATTCCCATCCCCTTTGATAGCGCTGATGTTCTCGTCTCCGAATGAGAACCAGACAGTATCCACTTCGACTCCTGAGATGTCCACATAGAGTGTCACATCATTTGTCTCTATTATGCATGAGATATTGGTCTTATTTACGATAGAGAGCCCGATCCAGGGAGTATAATCCACATTGAGAGATACTGCTGATCCTGTTCCAGGGCCTGCGCCTGATGGACCGCTTGCAGACCCCCACCAGTTGTATTCAGCATCTAACACATATGTACCTGCTGCAAGGTTCGAGACTGCCTCAAAACCAGGTGCCCCAAGTATGCCTGAAAAGATATTATTGTTGACAAGATTCTCTTTCCCGAAGTTAACATCTCCAAATACCGGATCGATGCCCAGCCCATAATTATTTGTCGAATCCACATCATTATTTGTGAATGAGAAGTAAGAGATATCACCTATAGGATTCCCTTCTCCCCATATATGGAGGACTCCGTCAGTATCCCTGAATATATTGTCA
>JAUVBP010000160.1 GCA_030591125.1 Candidatus Woesearchaeota archaeon
AAAAGTGCATTGTCCTTCTTGTTCCAGCTCCAGTCTGCTGATTTCACGTCGAAATCATAGAACTTGATCTGGTTGCGTATCTGCTGATATGCCTTCAGCAATTTAGCGCCGACGACATCTTCTTTGCCACGAAAAGCATTGACATCCAACAACACTAACTTATTCTTCCCGGCCTCACGCTTTATATCCTCCAGACTCTTCTCCCGTACGATAAAAGCGTCTGCCGAAGGGCTTTTCAGGAACGCATCAGCAGCTTTTTTCAGGAAGTCCAGTTTCTCAGCAGATAATGCTGCCGCAGCATTCCTATCAGGAGATACCGGGTCGATGACGATGATCGGACTATCGATCTTGGATCGGTTCAGCTTCTTCAGTGCATCACTCTTGTAGTACTTTTCAGAATCAATGACTTCCTTTTCCTTCCACTTCTGTGTCGCTTTCAGGAACTTGATGAATCCCCCATAATGTATGACCAATATATCTAACACATGCCCTGAAAAACCTTTGATGTATGACTCTGCGCCATAGACATGTGCCGCCTTGCAGAACTGTTTGGCAAGACGTATCTCATCATTCATACCCGGATGGTCTTTCACCCATGTGACGTGCATAGGGCTCATGTCCGTGACATTGACCGCGTCCTTTGCATCCTTTATGTCAAGCACCGGCACTATCTCATAACTTACACCATTCTTTATGCGATAATAGTCCCTGCTGCCATGTATGCGCTGAGGCTTGAACAGCTTGAGTGCACTCGCAAGAAGTCTTGATATTTCATCATCCTTATATGAGATATGGAACCTGACAAAAAGGTCACAATCATGATCCCCTTTCAGATAGGTGTCTTTCGCTATGGAACCACCCATCACTGTCTTGGCACGTATGCCTTTGGCTTTGAGTTCCGCGTTGAGTTTCTTGATGAACTCCTTGACTTCCTTCAGAAGTTTCTTGTCAGAAGGACGTATCTGCTCAACAACTGCCTCAAGCTCTTTTTTCATGCTCATTACCCTGAAGATGAAGCGTTTTCTTATAAAGATTATGATAGAAATCTGATAGAAACTAAGAATTTTGCATTTAGAGACCCATTGACACATAACTTAGGCTCAGCTATCTTCTTGTCTTCGGCAGCCTATGAGGGTCAGCCAAGTCCCAACGGACAGGCCTATCTTCACTGTTATACAGCCGATCCCCACAGAAGTACACGTTTATCTCTCCTTTTTTTCCATCCGGTGAGGTCTCACCAAGTGTCAATATGGCGACGTCACCGTCCAACATGTCTGACGCGCAGAGGGAACTTATGGCTCGCCCGCCAGGACCATCCTCATCTTTGGCATACCCGAGGAAGGTTGAGATATCGCATTCAATACCATACTTATCTTGATACATGAGGTCATCCGCAGGAAGATATACGCTTGCCGCGGTTATCTGTCCCTCGTGATTGACGATGGTCGCAAGGTCTATATCCCTATGATCGACAACTACATCGACTATATCTGCATCATCGAGCGTGTGTGAATTATCATTATACGGCTTTGCATTCCTGAGACGCCGATCAAGGCGGATTATATGCTCACTACGCCGCACAACAAAAGTTATCCCATGACCATCTGAATGTTCTTGTACCTTACACAGGATATCATACACTTTTGACACATTAGAACTGAATGGACTGTCTTCCTGTAGGTACTGTGCAGCTACACTATTAAAATGATCTTTGGTAGGGTATTGCATCTCAAACACCTTTATAGACAGATAGAACATCAGAACGGCCAAAAGGCACAATATGCGAATTCAATAGCAAATGGAGACCATTTAACAGGCAAAATCCGCTGAAAGTCAATTAAACAAAGCCGTCACTACTTCTGCCTATATTAAATACCTCTGCAAACCCATATTTAAAACTTTCTGTCCCTATATGAATATAAAAGACTAAAAACCGCAATAAAATTTTCACTATGATAAGATCCTGCACTATCAAAACACCAACAGAAGCCCTAAAAAGGCTAAATAAAGAGGGTTCAACACACCCAAAAGAGACAGGGAATGATTGCCCAAAAAAGCCACCAAAACGAAACATTTAAATACTACTCACACAGGTTTACTACCTACACGGAATAACAACAGGACTCGTAAATATGAAATCATCTGATAAGATCAAGAGACTGGCAGCTAAGATCAGATCCCAGAATACCCGTTCATACATATTGGGTGAGCTGGTAAACATAGAGACAAACGCCAGGGAATTCTACCAACTCCTGAAAGAGATACTTCTTCTGACAGTCAAGACTATCAAGGTTGAATTGGGATTCATAATCATCTATAACAAAGATAGCATGAACCCATTCGAGTATGGAGCGACCAATACTTCCGAGCAGCTTGAAGACCAGGCACTGGTCAGGGACATATGTGACAACATAATCAAGACAAGAAAACAGATCATAGTGAATGACACCCGCATGCACAAGCGTATGAGACAATGCGGGATACGTAATGTGATGGCACTGCCACTCATGTACGGGACCGAACCCATAGGGGTCTTCATGATAATGAACAAGAACCGAAGGCTGTTCAAGAAGAAGGACCTGATCCTTTTCAGGATGATATGCAAATTCACTGCAGTGGCTGTCGAACACGCCAAGGGAAAGAAAGAGCTGGACGAAAAAGAGAAAGAGCTCTCGACGATATACACGATTGACAGGATCAGGGACACGATAAAGGATTTTGACACGATGATGGAAGCCATACTGCAGGAGATAACTGATGTCATCGATGCGAAACTTGCTTTCTTCATGATAAACAACAGGAAGGCAAACACCACCGAACTAAAGACTGCAGGCAAGCTGAAATCATCCACCTTCGTGAATAATAATTCAAACGCATTATACGATACTGCCCGCACAACCCTCAACAAGGGCGAGCTCACCGAGTTCAAGAAGATCAACAAGGACATAGAATCCGCCATATGCACACCATTCATGCTCAATGATGATACTATGGGAGTATTTGGAGTGATAAACTCAAGCTCATCTGACGGGTTTACAAAGGTGGACAAGAATCTTCTTGACGCAATCGCAAAGCAGGCAGACTCAGCAGTCTTTGAGGATCTGGCCAAGACAGAGATAAAGAATGCTTTCCAGAGCTATGTGAGCCCGGAAGTGATGAAACATATACTTGCAAACCCTGAAGAGAATTATCTCAGGACAGAGAAGCGTGAGATGAGCGTATTGTTCTCTGACCTACGCGACTTCACTGCTTGGTCCGAAAAGCTCGAGCCTGAACAGATTGTCGAGATATTGAACGAGCACTTCGAGACCATGATACACATAATCCACAAGAACAACGGGACTCTGGACAAGTTTGTAGGTGACGAGATAATGGCGATCTTCGGAGCTCCTGTACGTACAGAAGCACACGCTTTCAAGGCAGTCAAGACTGCGGTAGAGATGCAGAAGGCACAGAAGATATTATCTAAAAAATTCAAGAAGAAGTACGGTCTAGACATCAATATCGGCATAGGTATCAACACAGGAGAGATGATCGTAGGCAATATCGGAGCGATGCAGCGTATGGATTACACCGT
>JAUVBP010000011.1 GCA_030591125.1 Candidatus Woesearchaeota archaeon
ATATCACAGACGATGAGTTCAGCCACCACGTAAATGCGGATAAGAACGACTTCGCAAGCTGGATAGGACATGTCTTCGATAATAAGGAGCTTGCAGAAGCATTGCAGCCACTGACTGACAAGAAAGACAGCCAGATAGCATTATTGAAACATGTAGTGGCAGATAAGAAATCATAAAATCCTCCACATTCATTTTGGCAGATGGATTTTATGGTGAAATTTTTGTGCATGATCATAATAATAAATTGATGTAAAGAGCATCACGCGCAGTGGCGCATGAGGTGAGATATATGCCTAAAAAAGAGACAACAAGTGACGCTAAAGTGACAGATACAGGAATCAGTCCTGAGAATGCTTTCATACTGAATACCGGAGAACCGATAATGAGCCTGCAGGCGCTCTACCAAAACTTGCAGGACATGGACCAGACAGTATTTGAGCATCATGCAAATGAAGAGAGGAATGATTTCGGTAACTGGGTAAAGGATATCCACAAGGATTACAGGCTTGCCAACAGCCTGTTCTCCGCAAAGACACAGGAAGAGAGTGCAAAAGCAGTCGGTGAACACATATACAGCCTGCAGAAGAATATTGAGCAGGAGAACAAGAGTATCGCACTGGATGCTAAAGGTGAGACTGCTGCAGAGCGGCTTGAGAAGATCCTCTGCGAAGCTGTGAAGCGCAAGACAAGACCTGCCAGGATCACAGATACGACGGAAAAAAGCAAAGTCAGGAAAGAGGGGTCAAGATTAGGAAAAATGAAAGCATTGCTCGCTCCGAAAGAGGAAGCCAGCTCAGGCCCAACTGCCCAAGAACTGATTGAGTCAACAGTAGCTGCAAAAGGCTCATGTGAAGAACTGATAAAGTTCACAGAGTCTAAAGGATTCCCTGCTCAGTTCAAGGATGAATTCACATCAATATTCTCTAGCAAGAGCTTGAGCACATTCAAGAGTGATATGAGTAAACTATTCAGCATAAGCACAAAAAAGACTGAAGAGCAAGAGCTCACATGTGCTGTAGGACCGAAAGCAGCTGCCAAAGTGAAGGCATTGGCCAAGCTGCCTGTGAACACTAAGACTGATGACAAGGTCATCACTCATCTCAAGAAGGTGTATAGATGATGGAAGACGGAAAGATACTAGGGATAATATCGATCAAAGGAGGGGTAGGAAAGACCACTGCAGTGTCTAACCTCGGAGCGGTATTGGCAAAGAGGTTCAACAAGAAAGTGCTTCTCGTGGATGGGAACATAACAGCACCCAATCTGGGGCTTCATCTTGGCATCCTCAATTCCAAACACACCTTGCATGACGTGCTATACAATCAGGTCCCGATATGGAACGCGATCCAGAAGTCAGAACATGGCTTTGACGTGCTCATAGGGTCTCTTGTCCCGAAGAAGGACCAGAAAGGAAGGGTCAACCCTTACAAGCTGCACAACAGGCTTTCGCAGATAAAGAAGGATTATGACCTGATACTGATCGACTCATCACCCAACATAAATGATGAGATGCTATCCACTATGATCGCTGCAGACGAACTTCTGGTCATCACCAGCCCTGACTACCCTACTCTCAGCTGTACGATGCATGCAGTGAAGGTCGCTAAAGAGAGGAAGACTCCGATAGCAGGTCTTGTCCTCAACAAGGTCAGGCACAAGAAGTTTGAGATATCTGCCGATGAGATCGAAAGCTCGACAGGCGTCCCTGTACTTTCAGTCATAGGTGATGATGTCAAGGTGCTTGAATCACTGTCAAAGACCACACCTGCATCCATATGTTCACCGAACAAGGATTTCACGATCGAATACAGTCTTCTGGCCTCTAAGCTCACTGGAGATGACTATGAGGATCCTAGACTGTTGTCAAAGATAAAGAGAGTATTCGGTAAGTAATTGGTCGTGTAAGCTGTCGTCTGCACACAGCAGGCACTCCACCACATCTTGGGGGAAGATTATGGTAGAGGAAAAAAGAGGTAAAGATAAACATAGTAATGCTGACTGCCTTTTCGAAGTCTCGTGGGAGGTATGTAATAAGGTCGGCGGGATAAACACAGTCATAAAGAGCAAGATACCCCATATGCAGAAGGAGTATGGTAAGAACTATTATCTCATCGGCCCCTATTTCTATGATAAGGTGAAAGGAGAATTCGAAGAGCACGTATTCCCTGATGAATGCAAGAATATATGTGACGGCCTGAGAGAGCTAGGCATAGTGCCACATTACGGAAAATGGTTAGTGGAAGGAGAACCTAACACCATACTTCTTGATTTCCAGCCATTCTTCACCAAAAAAGACGAGATTAAGGCACAACTGTGGGAAAGATATAAGATAGATTCACTGGATGCAGGATTCGAGTTTGACGAACCTGTCGTCTGGTCCTGGGCTGCAGGCCTGCTTATAGAGAGTTTCTACAAACATTACACTGACAAGAAAGTAGTGGCCATATTCCATGAATGGATCTCAGGGGCAGGATTACTGCGATTGAAGTCTTCCAAAGCACGGATCGGTACGATTTTCGTGACGCATGCTACTGTAGTCGGAAGGAGTCTGTCTGATGCAGGCATCGACATATACCATCCGGATGAAGAAGGGCGCTGCCTCCTGGACGTTGCAGACTTTGACAAGAAGTCCTGCGAGCAGGGGGTGCATTCCAAACATCAGATAGAGAAGGCGAGTGCGCACAACGCTGACGTGTTCGCCACAGTCTCTGAGATCACCAGCCTTGAAGCTGAGAAGATAATTCAGAAGAGACCTGACATAATACTCCCAAACGGACTGAACTTCGACGAGTTCCCGACAATAGATGAGAACTCGATACGGCATAAGAGATACCGTGACAAGATATACCATTTTCTCCTCCAATATTTCTTTCCCTACTATTCATTGGATATTGAGAACACCCTGATATATTTCATCGCGAGCAGGTATGAGATCCATGACAAGGGAATAGATGTATTCATAAGGGCACTCGGGAAGCTTAATCAGAGGATGCGTGCTGAAGCGACAGAAAAGAACATTGTTGCATTCTTCTGGGTCCCATCAGGTGTGCGGAGTGTGAAGCAAGAGATTGTGGAGAACAAGGTGAAGTTCAAGGATATAGAAGACAGCCTCAAAGAGAATGCAGAACATGTGATGTGGCACCTGCTCAACACGATAGTCGCTGACAAGCCAATAACTAAATCCGCGATATTCACTGACAGGTTCATAAACGAGATCAAGAGCAAAGTGCTGAGGTTCAAGCATGACGCTCCTGCACCTCCACTATGCACACACGAGTTGATAGATCCAAATGACAGGATCATGCAGATGTTCAGGGAGAACAACCTGCTGAACGATGAGAATGACAAGGTGAAAGTGATATTCTATCCCACATACCTGGGAGGTGCCGATGGTCTGCTTGACATGACATACTATGAATGCATGCAAGGGTCGCACTTCGGGGTGTTCCCTTCATTCTACGAACCATGGGGATATACACCTCTTGAGGCAGGAGCGCTTGGCGTCCCTTCCGTGACGACCGACCTTGCAGGTTTCGGAAGGCACATCATGAGCCACAAGAATGAAGATAAAGGAGGGATATTCATCCTGAAACGGATGGGAAAGCATGACGATGAGGTCGTAGACGAGTTATACAGGATATTAGAGAATCACGCCACAGTATCGAGGAAGAAAAGAGTTGATTACAAGCTCGAGGCAAGGAGGCTGGCAGGTCTGGCAGATTGGGATCTGCTTGCAGAGAAGTACTTTGAAGGGTGTAATATCGCTATCAATAAGATTTTCGGCAGCTAGACAGGAAAGATTAATAAGAGCATATATGCTTAATACTATAAAAAGAGGGATTTGAATGGAATTGAGGAAAGATTATATCCTTGACCGCTGGGTCATCATAGCTCCTGATAGGGGAAAGAGGCCTGAAGAGTTCAAGAGTGAGGATGATATCTATGCCCATGACAAAGGCGCCGGGAGCTGTTTCTTCTGCCCGGGAAACGAATCACAGACACCTCCGGAGATCGGCAGGATAAAGGATGATTCTACAGGGAAATGGAAGATACGTTGGTTCGCGAACAAGTTCCCTGCTGTTGACAAGACTAGTACTCCTGCAGTGAAGACAGACAACACGTTCTTCACATATGGTGATGCGTATGGTGATCACCAGGTCATTGTAGAGACACCTGATCACTCTAAACAGCTTCCTGACCTGAGTGAAGATGAGATAATGCAGCTGCTCAAGGTATTCTCCCACAGGGTTGACGAACTGGGCGACCAGCCAGGCACAAAATATGTCTCCATCTTCAAGAATTCGGGGCCAAAAGCAGGGACTTCCATAATCCACTCGCATTGTCAGTTGATAACACTCAATAAGGTACCTCCTGACATCCAGGAGAAGCTTGATGCGATAAAGAAATTTGAGTCCTGCCCTTACTGCGACATCATTAAGACAGAGAGCAAGAGCCTTAGGCATGTGCACGAGGATGACACGACGCTGACCTTCACCCCTTATGCCTCGAGATTCAACTTCGAGGTATGGATATTTCCGAAGCATCATTACAAGAGATTCAGCGATTTCTCAGATGATGAACTGTTTGACGTCGCTGCTGCACTGAAACGGGTCTTGAGGAAACTGAAGGAACTCAACGCGAACTTCAATATTGGGTTCTTCTATGCCCCTGAAGGGGAGGATCTGCATTTCCACATAGAGATCATGCCACGCATAGCGAATTGGGCCGGCTTTGAGCTCAGCACAGGCGTGGTAATAAATGTGGTGAGTCCTGAAGACGCGGCAAAGTTCTATAAAGGAGAACATAAGCAGGAGTCATAAAATTATTAGCAGACGACTAATTCAGCACTAACGTAGTGAGCCTGTTCAACCCTGGTTGGGAAAGAGATGTAGAACGTATCAAAGGTGTGATAAATGGTAAAGGAGAAGATTTTCAAGGCATATGATATAAGAGGTATATATCCTGATCAGCTTGATGAGGATACCGCATATAAACTAGGACGTGCATTCGTCACATTTCTCAGATGTAAAGAAGTATGCGTAGGACAGGACATGAGGACCAGTTCACCAAGTCTATTCAAGGAACTTGCCAGAGGGTTGACTGATCAGGGCGCTGATGTCGTAGACATCGGCTACTGCAGCACACCATATTTCTATTTTGGCACTTCAGATCACGAGGCAGGGATCATGGTGACCGCGTCGCACAACCCTGCAGAGTACAACGGTTTCAAGATGTGCAGGGACGGGACCGTCCCTATAGGTGGTGATTCAGGCATACAGGACATAAAACAGATGGTGATAGATGGCACGTTCACAGACCCGGAAAAGAAAGGGACGATCACCAAAAAAGACCTGATGCAGGACTTCCTTGCGCATAACCTGAAACATCTCAATCCGAGAAAAGGAAAGCGGCTGAAGCTTGTCGTGGATACTGCCAACGGAATGGGCGGTTATACATTTCCGAAAGTCTTTGAGAAAGTTGATGCGGAACTTATCCCTCTATATTTTGATATAGACATGTCATTCCCGAACCACGAGGCAGATCCATTGAAGGTAGAGAACACTCTTGACCTCCAGAAGGCAGTTGTCGATAACAATGCTGATTTCGGAGTCTCTATAGATGGTGATGCCGATAGATGCGTATTCATAGATGAGAGAGGCAATTACATCAGCGCAGACATAATGACTGCTCTTGTAGCAAAGGAACTGCTTAAGACCCATCCTGGTGCGACGATACTCTATGACCTACGATCGAGCTGGGCCACAAAAGAAACAATAGAAGAGAATGGTGGAAAGCCTGTCACATGCAGGGTAGGTCATGCGTTCATAAAGAAGCAGATGCGCGAGGAAGATGCGTTATTTGCTGGGGAGCTGTCAGGACATTTCTATCTCAAGGATTCGTTTTTCACAGAGAGTTCGATAATATCCACTTTTCTCGTGATGAATCTGCTTGATGAGGAAGGAAAGACATTATCCGAGCTCATCGCTCCATTGAAGCGGTATGTACCTAGCGGAGAGATAAACTCTAAGGTAGAGGATAAGCAGGCAAAGATGGATACTCTTGTCGAGAAATATAAGGGAGGAGCAAAGATGATATCACATCTCGACGGCATAAAGCTTGAGTTCGACGACTGGTGGTTCAATGTCCGTGCTTCTAACACCGAATCGCTCCTCAGGCTGAACCTTGAGGCCAAGACAAAAGAGAAGATGGAGGAGATGCGGGACAGGATACTCGCAGAGATACGGTCATGAGGATAAGCCACGACCTTCCAGGCTGTGCAGTGCGGAAAGATGATTGCGATAGTGCATCATTCACGCTCACGAATGGCATAGGTGGTTTCCTTTTTCTTTCGCAGCCTGCAGATTCTAAATTCAATGGTCTTTTCCTGCAGGACAATGATGAGATGTACAAGACAGTAGATGATATGAGGCTCGCAGATTCAGGACCGGTAGAGATAGAGCATCATGAGAGTTATGTCCGCAGGATACATGATGATAATATTGAGGAACTGCGACTGCCTCAGGGCATCAATGGGCTGAAGTATTCTCTCACTAAAAAAGCAGAGATACTGCTTGACCTGGATTGCAGACGTGTCGATGATCTCAGGAGTTTCGGAAGGATATACACTACCCGGGTTGAAGAGAAAAGAGTGATAGTGAAGTTCACGAAACAGACAGACCAGCGCGAAGACGGGACTGATGGCGTTGAAGAATGGAACATGTTCCTTGCTATTGAACCGAAAGATTTCAACCCGCATTCTGATCTCTCTCCTGTAGACAGATGGCATGAGAAACATTATCGCTATGACTCTGAAAGACAGGACTTCCCGGATCATAGGCACGTACACAATCCCTTGAAAATAAGGACAAAAAGCATGTTGATTGCATACGGAAAGACAAAAGAAGATGCGTTGTCAGAACTCGAGAAACTGAAGGCATACAAGTTCAAACAGAGGAACAGGAGGCATCACGACACATCAAGGAATCCTTCAGAAGACAATGCATTTGCATGTGCAAAAGTGTCTCTTGAGAAGTCTAAGGTCCTGCATGCAGGGTTGACACGGCTATACGCAGGCTATCCCTGGTTCTTCCAGTTCTGGTCAAGGGATGAGAACATATCCCTCGGCGCATTCATCAGGATGCACAAGTTCGACCTGGTCAAAGATGTGCTTATGCAGTACCTGCACAACATTGGTGCTGATGGACGGCTTCCTAACAGATTACCCTCTTCAGACCTGAGATCAGCTGATGGTATCGGCTGGTTCTGGAAAAGGATATCTGACTTCATATCAGAATTAGATGATGCGGATCTGATAGACACTTATCTATCGAAAAAAGAGCTTGAAGAGATCAAGGACCGGCTGGGTGAGTCCATCACAAGGATAGTGAAGAACCATATGAAAGATGGATTCATAATCAATAACACTAACGAGACATGGATGGATACAGAATGGCAAGGCCAGGACGGAAGGCCTGGTGTGCGGATCGAGATACAGGCAATGCACCTCAACATGTTACGTCTCATGTACACGTTAAGCGATGATGAGCGATATAAAAAGATGGAAGAGGATCTCCAGGAAAAAGTCATAGAGAAATTCTGGAACGGAGATATACTATCCGACGGTCTTGATGACTTGACAGTGCGGCCGAACATATTCATAGCATATTATGTATATCCTGAGCTTCTTTCGAAAGAAGACTGGAAAAGATGTTTCAGCACAGCACTCGACAAACTATGGCTCGGATGGGGCGGACTTGCATCGATAGAGACTGACCACCCGCTATTCACCGACAGGTATACCGGCAGTACTGATCAGAGCTATCATCGAGGAGACTCATGGTACTGGATCAACAATCTTACAGCACTCTGCCTGCATCAGGTAGATAAGGATATGTTCAGTGAGAAGATAGAGAAGATCATCGCTGCAAGTTCAGAGGAGATACTCTGGCATGGATCAGTAGGTGATCATGCAGAGGTCAGTTCAGCAGCACAGCTGGAATCGAAAGGCGCTCTTGCTCAGACATGGAGCGCAGCGATGTTCATAGAGATGATGATGGAAATAAAATGATGATGAGATACTCAATAGGCATAGACATGGGCGGCACCAAGATCGAAGGAGTTCTCATGTCAGAGAAAGGGAAAGTGCTATACCGTTACAGGATACCTACCGAAGTGAATAAAGGACGTAAGAAAGTGTTGCATAACCTTACATCGCTGATAGATGATATGAAGTCAAGACATCCAAACAAGAAATTACATGGCATAGGTGTGGGCATCCCAGGTTTTGCTGATGATAAAGGCAGGATTGTGAACATGCCCAATGCTCCGCTCCTGAATTTCAATCTTGCATCCTTCCTGAAGAGGAAGTATAGATGTTCTGTTGTTGTTGAGAACGATGCGAACTGTTTCGCTCTTGCAGAATACGCTTTTGGCGCAGGCAAAGGTTCGAAAGTCATGTTCGGCCTGATAACAGGTACGGGTGTAGGTGGAGGGATCATAATCGATGGCAAGGTTTTCTCTGGTAGTGAAGGTGGCGCTGGCGAGATAGGACATCTTCTTCTGGACCGCTCCGCAAAGAAACTCAATGTGAATGGGAATGATTTTGAATCATTCTGCTCAGGCCCTTCATTAGCAAAGCGATTCATCAAGGCAGGCGGTGATAAGAAGAAGTGCTTGGCTTCTGATATCATAAAATCAAAGACCCGCATTGCAAAGACAGTTATGGATGATGAATACAGGTATCTTGGAATGATGCTCGGAGATATGGTCACTCTCATGAACCCTGATCTGATAGTCCTGGGAGGTGGAGTCTCTAACTCACTCTCTCCTAAGCTGCTTGAAAAAGAGCTCAGGAACTATACTCTCCCTTTCTCTGGCAGGAAAGTGAAGGTCAGGCACCACAAGCTTGGCGATTCTTCAGGCGTCCGGGGTGCTGCAGCACTTGTATTCAAGCACTAGAGCCGCTCTAAAACGCGGTTTTCGCAAGACTATTTCTTAAAGCACCTTTGCTCATTCCGCAAAAAATAGTCTATTTTCGTCACTTTAGAGTGACTACAAACCGAAAGCTTTATATAGTTAGTACTACACAGTACTAATTAGTTGATTGGAGGTGGTTCAAGGTGACTTCGCAGATTATAGACACATCAATTGACATTCTTAAGCAGCTTCAGCACCCTAAAGGACTGTTCGTAGCTGCACTCGATAAACGCACTCATTATTCCAGGCAGGCCTGGATCCGTGATAATATCTACTGCGCCCTGGGCTTTGAAGCGACACAGCGACATGCAGAGGTAGTCAAGGCCTATCGCGCACTCCTGGATGTATTCCTTAAACATGAGCATAAGATAGATTGGGCAATAGTTGAGAAGCCTGATGATAAATGGAAATACATCCATGCACGCTTTGATCCTGAAACTTTTGAGGAGTTCAACCAGGATTGGGGTAATATGCAGAATGATTCTATCGGAGCATTCCTTTTCAAGATAGGAGACCTTGAATCAAAAGGTATCAAGGTCATCCGTAACAAGGATGATGAGAGGATACTCCAGAAACTAGTATACTACTTGAATTCGATCCAGTACTGGCAGGACAAGGACAACGGAGTGTGGGAAGAGAATGAAGAGGTCCACGCTTCCTCAGTAGGTGCCTGCGTCGCTGGACTCAAAAAGATATCAAAGATCATTGATGTTCCTGCAGTTCTTATACAGAAAGGCGAGGAAACCTTAAACCAACTATTGCCAAGGGAGTCTGAGAGCAAAGACGTGGACTTAGCGCTGCTTTCCCTGATATACCCTTACGGTGTTGTATCAGATGAGCAGAGGGAACAGATTCTCCAGAATGTTGAGAGTAAGCTGGTTCGGGAACGCGGAGTGATCCGTTATACTGACGATTACTATTTCAACAGGAACGGAGAAGCAGAGTGGACATTCGGATTCCCTTGGCTCTCTATTATCTACAAACAGCTGAACAGGCCTGACAAGACCGCATTCTACCTGAGGAAGACATTGGAAGTGGTCAACGATGCTAGTGAGCTACCTGAACTGTACTACGCAGACTCCGACGAGCATAACGAGAACACTCCGTTGGGCTGGGGCCAAAGCCTGATGATAGTTGCATTGACACAGGGATGAGTGAGGTCTGACAGGACAATACAGATGATTCTAAAATGAACCTCGAAGCCCGCCTCAAGAGAGTTGTAGACGAAGATCCTGATAAGTACAGCCCTGAATCGATTATGAGGGTGCACCAATTTATTCTTTGGACTGAAGAGCACCCTAATAAACGAAGACAGTGGAATGCGTTCGACGATATTGAAGATTTTAAACTATATTATAATACAGACCCCTCATTGAAAGATAAAGAGAGGGGTGAGTTAGCGAATGGTCCTGACGAAATCGGGAGAAAATTCTATAATGCAATAGCCCTATTTTTCGAAAGAAAGAAAATAAGAGACAAAAAACAAAAAGAAGATCTTTTGATGTGGTTTCCTAAAAAGAAATTCAGATGGACAACATTTACTACAATCAAAGAATTCAAAGATGCCTACAATAGTGACCCTAACCTCAAAGGAAAAGCCAGTAGTGAACTACAGGAAAACAAAGACGGGGGAAGCGCGTTCTATGCAGCACTTTATAAATTATGTAAAAAATTATCAAAAGGAGATAAAAAAGTCAAAGAAAAATTGATGGAGTGGATTCCAACCAAACTTTACAACTGGTTTGAATACACCACAATAGAACACTTCAAAAGAGAATACAACAATAACCCGTTATTTAAAGGAAAATTCCGTTCAGAAATTGCAAATGATACCACGAACGGCGGGTCCAGATTCTATTCTGCACTTAAAAGATTCTGCAATAATGAATCTAAAGGGGATACTAAAAAGAAGGACGAGCTCATGAGCTGGCTGCCAGAATCTGACATTTATCGTTGGAAAAAATTCACCAAAATCGAACAGTTCAAGATCGAATATGAAACAAACAATCACTTGAGAGGAAAGACCGGGCAAGAACTTTCAAAAGACACCCGACATGGAGGAAAAGCATTCCATAGTGCCCTTGGAAGATTCTGCCGTAAAGAATCGAAAAGGCAGGGTATTGACAGAGCTGAACTATTAATTTGGCTTCCTTACTCAACCAAAGCGCCAAAATATGATTTTGGAAGAGGTCAGTTGAGATTCGGATCAAACCCTGAACGCATAGTTGGAATGATTCTCAATAAATACGGACTTCTCAAGAGACCTGAAGAAGGTATTAATGTCCACGTGATGACAAACGGGAACCACCAGCACAATCTTGATTTTCTGACAGGAAATACATTCATAGAATACCACCCGCTAAGCATAGGCGAAAAAAAGAAAGGACTCACTTTTGAAGACGTTTTTGATATACGATGGAACAACATCACAAACCCAGAATACCAGCAGCACTGGTTCTGGATGTTTGAAGACATCAATGACCTCCATTACATATTGCAGGATCCTGAAATCAAACCCTTGATGAACAAGAAATACCAGAATCTTACTTACAATCAGTTCAAGGATCATGTCAACGAAGCATACGATAAAGCCCGAGAATATGACCAGAAACAAGAGGTAAAGAAGCAGAAAGCTGAGCTTAACAGCATCCTGAAGTTCTCTTATGATTTCATGGAGAGTATATACCCAACACGAGAGACCCCTGCAGCCAACGATGACATTGAACTGGCAGATGAGGTTGCAGCATGAACCTCGAAGCCCGCCTCAAAAGAGTTGTCAACAAAGATCCAGATAGGTATGATCCTGAATCAGTGATGCGAGTGCACCAATTTATTCTTTGGACTGAAGAAAATCCAGATGAAAGGCAGCCTTGGTTCAATGCCTTTGAAGAAATTGATGATTTTAAGTTATATTACCACACCAATACAGCGTTAAACGGAAAAACTTCAAAAGAACTGAGCAGAGACACAGAAAATGGAGGTAAAAAGTTCTACGCAGCACTTACTAAATTCTGTAACGAAATATCTGAAAGAACAGGTAACAGTTTAAGAGAACTTACGCCCTGGCTTCCAAGAGATAAAAACGACTGGTCAGAATTCACAAAAATAGACAACTTCAGAAAAGAATACGAGACAAACCCAAAACTAAAAGGAAAAACCCCTAGAGAACTATGTAAAGATACAAAAAACGGAGGCAGTAGGTTCTACGACGCACTGATGAGTTTCTGTGACGAAGAGATAACAAAGACAGGCAAAACATTAAGAGAATTGACAGACTGGCTGCCAAGGAAAAGAAATAATCTATCAAGATTGAAGACTCTTGAGGATTTCAGGAAAGAATACGTTACAAATCCAGATCTCGAAGGAAAAACGCCTGTCGAGATGAAGAACAATGTGAAAACTTACGTTAGGAGCTTCTACCGTAGATTGCAAAAGTTCTGCAAGAAAGAAGCAGAGAAGACCAACAAGAGCTTTATAGAACTCACAAAATGGATATCAAGACAAAAAAATAATTGGTCAAAATTCACGACAATAGACAACTTCAGGAGAGAATACGAGACAAACCCCAAATTCAAAGATAAAACCCCAAAAGAACTGAACAGAGACACAAAAAACGGAGGCAGTAGGTTCTACGACGCACTGATGAGTTTCTGTGACGAAGAGATAACAAAGACAGGCAAAACATTAAGAGAATTGACAGACTGGCTGCCAAGGAAAAGAAATAATCTATC
>JAUVBP010000157.1 GCA_030591125.1 Candidatus Woesearchaeota archaeon
AGCACTCAAGATGCTTGATCATTTCGCAAACACCATCCTTGGCTTTGCTGTGCTTGTACCGGGGTGTGAGAGATGATCATACTGGAACCAGAAATGACTGAAGAGAACGTGACAATAGACACTCTCGTAGAGAGAGCAGACTCTTTTGCCAAGCAGTTGAAGACTGTCTTGCAGGATGACTATCGAATGTCAGGGATGATCGATAGTGCTAGAGCTTTCTTCTCAGGGGAGCATGGTGTAGATTATGTTGTAGCAGATACAGGTTCGTTCTCAAATCCTCGTTTAATGCTTGCCAATGGAAAGTCTATTTTGGACTGTATTAATTCAGAATGGCTTATAAATTTCGAGGGTGGAGCAAGCTTGGTGACTTTTCATTTCGGTTTTTATCCTTTTGACTCATACAGGTTCTCTGTTGAGGTTGAGTCGGAGCACAGCACTGTATTTGCGTATATGAACACCCATGACATAACTAATTCAGACGCGGCTGAGACTCCTTTTTTTGAATTTAATCTCCGTAAAGGTGGGGGATTCGGAGATGCTGTCCACCCAAGACAAACGGCTTTGTATAATATCAGGATACCTGGCGTCGAATACGCGAAAGAATACCGGAAAGCCATTGATTATGTTGCTGAGAAGTATGGTTGGAATGTCGACGAAATAAAACCCTTCCAAGCACTCAAGATGCTTGATCATTTCGCAAACACCATCCTTGGCTTTGATGTCCTTGTACATTAGGTGATAAAGATGATACTCCCACAACTCCTCGTCAACGGCCTCATCGCAGGCGCCATCTACGCACTGATGGCTGCAAGCTTCGCTCTCATATTCAACATAGCCAAGTTCATGGACCTAAGCCCGGGTGCAATTTTCGTAGTAGGTGCTTTCTCTGCATATGCTTTCAATGTGGTATTGGGCATCAACATCATCGTCTCGATACTTCTTGCGCTCATCATCTCAGGCACTGTAGGCCTGCTGATAAATTACGCAGTCTACAGGCCTCTGCGGAAAAAGAAGGCAGACGCATTCACTCTTCTGCTTGCTTCGTTCGGTGTCTTTCTCACCATAACCGGTCTTGTCCTCCTTTTCTTCGGAGCAGACATAAGGACTTTCGGATTTCCCATAGCAAAGGGTCTTGAGATCTTCGGAGCGGTAATGACTCCGACGCAGATACTGCTGATAGTGTGATCGATCATCCTCTATGTCCTTCTTCAGATCCTGACAAGATACACCAGGACAGGCAAGGCGATGCGTGCGGTCGCTGATGACAGGAGCGTGGCTTCGACATTAGGTATAGATGTTGAGAAGACTATTGGCATCACATTTGTCATAAGCTCGATACTTGCAGGTGTCAGTGGTGTGCTTGTCGCTTTTGAGCAGACCCTTGACCACGCGATGGGTTTTGGTGTTGTCCTGAAAGGAATAACTGCATCTATCGTCGGAGGGATAGGAAACATCCCTGCTGCCCTGCTCGGCGGTTTCTTGATAGGTATTGTCGAGAATATCGGTGTCTGGTATCTCCCGTCCGGCTACAAGGACGCTATAGCATTTGTGATACTCATACTGTTCCTCTTGTTCAGGCCGCAGGGCATCTTCGGCGTAAGGACCCGTGAGGAGGTGTCAGGATGATTGAAGCTTACCTTATGCACCTGCTCGTGCTCATAGGCATATACATGATACTTGCGATGAGCCTGAACCTTGCGATGGGATTCACAGGCCTGCTCAACATAGGCCATGTCGCTTTTTACGGCATCGGCGCATACACATCAGCACTCTTGGCAGTCAATTTCGGAGTGCCTTTCTGGTTAGGTCTCATAGCCGGGGCTCTGGTCGCTGCATTGTTCGGGCTGCTTCTTGCGATACCGACGCTGAAGTTGAAAGGGGACTACCTTGCTCTTGCTACCTTGGGTTTTGCAATAATATTCGAAGCAGTGATGAGGAACTGGGTCTCGTTGACAAACGGGTCTTTGGGCCTGCCAGGCATACCGAAGCCAGCCATATTCGGCTTCACGTTCAGCTCTACATTCTCGTACATGATCCTGGTCATCATATTCGTAGCACTGACCTATCTTTTCATCAGGCACATCACGCAGACACCTTTCGGCAGGGTATTGAAGGCTATCCGTGAGGATGAGCTTGTCGCGAAATCGCTTGGCAAGGACACGGTAAAGTTCAAGATGATCTCGTTGGCGATCTCTGCAGCATTCGCAGGCATCGCTGGCAGCCTTTACGCCCATTATGTCACTTTCATTGCACCTTCGACATTCTCGGTAATGGAGTCCATACTCATCATCTCGATGTTGATTGTCGGAGGATTAGGAAGTGTTGAAGGGTCGATACTCGGCGCATTGGTACTGCTGCTCCTGCCAGAACCGTTAAGGTTCCTTCCATTGCCGATCTATGCTATCGGTGCTTTGAGGCAGATAATCTACGCATTGCTGCTCACTTTGATCTTGATACTCCGCCCTTCAGGACTCTTGGGTGAATTCAGGTTCAGGAGGAAGCAAGATGCTTAGGATAAGACATCTTGAGAAGAGATTTGCCGGTATCAGGGCAATCCAGGACTGTAGTTTTGACGTGGAGGATAACAGCATCACTGCTCTTATCGGCCCTAATGGTGCTGGGAAGACTACTGTCTTCAACTTGATCACAGGTTTCATCAGGCAGGATAAGGGAAAGATGCGCTACAATGGCAGTTCAATCATAGGCATGAAGCCCCATGCCATAACAAATCTTGGGATCACTAGGACATTCCAGCTCATAAGGCTGTTTCCGAAGCTCACTGTGCTAGAGAATCTCCTGCTTGCAGAGCATCACAGCGGAGAGAATCTGATCAACGCGATATTCAGGCCGCAGAGAGTGAAAAGGGAAGAGAGAAAGAAAAGGAGACGGTGCATGCTGTTGCTGAAGCTCGTCGGCATTGAAGACAAGGCGGATTCTCTGGCAGAGAACCTGTCATACGGTCAGCAGAAGCTTGTCGAGATAGCAAGGGTACTTGCCACAAAGGCTGATCTGATACTTCTTGACGAGCCTGTTGCAGGGGTCAACCCCAAGATGCGCAGGCATATCAAAGACGTACTGAAGAGACTGCAGAAAGCAGGGAAGACAATACTGCTCATAGAGCATGACATGAATTTTGTCATGGATGTGTGTGAGAAGGTGATTGTCCTCGACCATGGAAAGGAGATAGCAGTAGGTACGCCTAAGCAGGTGATGAAGGACAAGAGGGTGCTTGAGGCATATCTCGGTAACGGCAGTGACGGATTGGTGGGAACATGATGAAGGACAAGAGGCCTGTGCTGAAGTTGAACAATGTTGAAGCATGGTATGGGGAGCTTAAGGTATTGCATGGAGTAGACATGGAAGTGGGCAGTGGAGAGCTTATTGCGATCATCGGCCCCAATGGTTCGGGCAAATCTACTACTTTGAAATGCATTGCAGGTGTCATACAGAAGAAGAGAGGTAGGATATCCCTCTGCAAGAGGTCTATCTCTAAGAAGCAGCCGCACGAGGTGACAAAGTGCGGCATAAGCTATGTCCCCCAGGGCAGACGGGTCTTTCCGACGATGACTGTAGAGGAGAATCTTGAGATTGGAG
>JAUVBP010000192.1 GCA_030591125.1 Candidatus Woesearchaeota archaeon
AATGTATTCCTTAAAAATAAGGCATTTAACAAAAATAATTATTAACATTAATTTTATTAATAAGATTAATTATTAGAACAAAGATTATTCGTAACTTGCCGATAATACTCGGCACTGCTTTTAAAAGAACATAACATTTATATACATTTAAATACATAAGAAAAATAATTATTATAATTGTGCTTTAACTTTGTTGTATTTTGTATTCATTGGTAAGCAATAACTAAACAGAGACACAGTGTGATAAGTGGTATTTACACTAAAAGCGGTGACTAGAGAAACGTGCTATGCACAGCCAGAGCTAGATTCTGCTCTCAAGTCAATAAAGGCAAAGAAGAACCTCCTCATTCTCGCTCCTGAGAAGTTCGGCAAGTCATCATTCCTTTTGTACATATCTGAACAGCTCAAAGATGCTAAACAATATGTGCCTACATTATTGTCTGCAGAGGGTTGCATAACACTACAGTCCTATCTGAAGAAGAACCTTCTGAAGATCCTGAAGTCATCCCCGGAGATGTTCGGCGAGAGTCCTGAAGAGCTTCTTTCGCTCTCTCTCCTGGAGCTTGACAAGCGCATCGCAGAGCTCAATGTCAGTGATGATCTGAAACAGTCATTGAAGCTCCTCTTCCTTTTCGAGCACGATGATAAGATAGGGATCGAAGAGGTGGTCCGCACATTCTTCTCATTCCCTTCACTGCTCGCTAAAGAGACAAAGACTACCCCTGTCATCATGGTGGATGACGCAGAACTTCTTTCAGGAATGAAGCATGACAAGACATCCCTTTCTCTTTTATTTGAGATGCTTGACGCCATGGAAGATCCTGTTTTCGTCTTCGCTTCTGCATACGCATTGCCTGTAGAAGGCATTGAAGAGATTAGGTTGAACCCATTCTCGATAGACTCTGCCCGCGAGTTCTTCAGACAAGGGAAGCTTGAGCTGGATGAAGCTACACTGAGCACGGTTCATAACATCACTGAAGGGGTACCGTTCTATCTCAATTTCATGGCGCGGTTGATATCGACTCAAGGGGCTAAAGATCCTGACGCTGTAAAGGCACTTCTTGATGATGTCCTATCGAATGAGCTGCACCTGTACTTCTCAGAGAAGCTGAAACTTCTCAGTCCTAAAGAGCTCCCGATCCTGTTCTGCATGGCAGAGCATGACGTCAACACCCCTTCCCGCATATCAAAGATACTCAATTACTCACAGACCAATGTCCGTAGGTTCCTCTCCATAATGGAAGAGAAAGGTTTTGTAACATTGAAGGACCGCGGCGTGTTCGAGATCAATGATCCTATATTCCGACGGTGGTTAGAGGTACAGGCTAAACGCTAAACAAAAAAGATGGTGGATCTGAAAAAGCAGTGGAATATTGTATTGATTTCATTAGCTCTGCTGATGTTATTGGCGCAGGGAGCGGCTGCGTGCGTTATACCTGTCAATGACATGAATATCTCTTCAGCCACAACCCTCTGTAGCGGCACATACAATTTCAACGACATCAATGGCATGGGTGTGGTCCGTTTCACCAGAGGTGGTCTGACTCTTACTTGTGAGGGGACTATCTTCAACGGCAGTGGTTCAGGTTATGGTCTTGTAGATTCATTCTCAGACAATACAATGATAGGATGCACTTTCAATAATTATGGCACGGGCACGTTTAAAGGGGGGCTATGGAATGTATCATTCCCCTTCCCTCACATTCAGGGGATGGACTGGAGAGATGTGGCAGTAGATCCCACTGATAATATAGTTGTTGGAGGTGTCGATAGCATATGGGAGAATTGGCTCATGGTCAAATATGGTCCTGAAGGCAATAAACTCTGGGACAAGTCGATAAGCTGGGCAGGAGCTAGCGGGAGTGATGGGCTTGGGGGAATCGCAACAGATTCTTCAGGAAATATATACGCTTCAGGATATGATGATAGTTCAGGTACTACTAATTGGAGACTTGCAAAATATACTGGTGCGGGATCTGCTTTATGGAATAAGGCAATTGCATGGACAGGGTCTGCGGATTATGGGACTGGGGTGGCAGTAGATTCTTCAGATAACGTCGTCATGGTTGGTAGTACATCATCATCGCAGGGAGCTATAATAAAATACAATTCGGCAAGTACTCAACAGTGGGGGTTCACTGAAGCTTTAAGCACATCGTTCTCTCACGTAGCGATCGATACTAATACTGATGATATCTATGCATTCGGGACAAAGAGTGGTGATTGGATTCTGATCAAGTACAATTCAGGCGGTTCAGTCAGTTGGTCAAGGACGCTCAGGTGGGGGCCATTGAATGACTTTTCAAGTGGTATTGATGTGGATTCTTCTGGAAACATAGTGGTTGGAGGTTATTGGAGGGATGGTAGCAGCCTCTTACAGTGGGGGGTTGCCAAATATGATTCAGCAGGTACCCAACAGTGGAATCAAAGCATAATATGGAATCCTGCAGTATCCTCTTTAGTATCTGGTGTTGCTTTTGATTCGAATGGTGATGTTCTCGTAGGAGGGAAATACGATAATGGTGATGGTTACGATAGATGGGCGGTGGTGAAGTTTGACTCGTCAGGCAACCAATTATGGAACAGGTCTATGGTCTGGAATGCTACGGCTGATGATATTACTTATGGTGTGACAACAGATTCTATTGGTAATTTTATTATGGTGGGTGTATACGAGGATTTGTATGATTACGGCGGAACATTAAAGATGAACACAGAAGGAGAGCTTTCAATCCCTACCTGCTATGATGTTGATGGTGACGGGTCTTTCAACTCCAGCAGCGATCCTGTTTGCAGTTATATAGATTGTGACGACAGCAACTCAAGCATATTGCCTCCGAGGGATGACCTGTTCATAACTTCAGCTGTAACGCTCTGCAGTGGGATTTACTATGTGAATGATACTGGTAATGATGGTCTGATAAGGATAGGATCGGATGATGTGAATATGACTTGTGATGGTACTGTGATCAGGAATGATATAGGTGCGACTGAGA
>JAUVBP010000105.1 GCA_030591125.1 Candidatus Woesearchaeota archaeon
ATGGGCTCTTCTCACTTGAACTTAACACTATCAACCAAAATATTCTCCTGTTTAATCTCGAATATCGCTTTCTAAACCTTCCTAAACCTTTATAAGACACATGACACCTTTCCGAGACATGAGCAAAGAATTTTTCGATGAGATGATAGGCATCTTGAGACAGGGTCACCTCCCTAAATCTGACCTTGCTAAGCTCAAGCTCAAGCTCTGCGGTAAGCATAAGGTAAAACGTGTCCCTACAGATATTGAGATCATGCTGAACGCAAGCGCAGAAGACCTGCCGCTACTGAAGAAGACGTTGAGGATCAAACCGACAAGATCAATAAGTGGTGTAGCAGTAGTTGCGATAATGTGCAAGCCGCACAAATGCCCTCATGGTAAGTGCACTATCTGTCCTGGCGGTCCTGATTCGTTCTTCGGAGAGGTCCCGCAATCTTACACAGGTGCAGAACCTGCAACTATGCGTGCAATAAGAAACAATTTCGACCCGTATCTTCAGGTGTTCAACCGTCTGGAGCAGTACATCGCTGCAGGACACATCCCTGACAAGGTCGAACTCATAGTCATGGGAGGTACTTTCCCGTCTACAAACAGGAATTATCAGAAAGGGTTTGTGAAGAGCTCTCTGAAGGCTATGAATGACTTCTCAGAGATGTTCTTCAATGATGGGGAGGTTGATATTGTCACTTTCAAGAATTTCTTTGAGCTTCCTGGTCCTGTCGGTGATGAAAAGCGTATCGACAGCATCCACGCAAAACTCGCCAAGATCAAAGACAAGCCAAAGACAACCCTGGAAAAAGAGCAGAAACGGAACGAGACAGTGAAGATCCGTTGTGTAGGTCTCACTCTTGAGACCCGTCCTGACTATGGCAGGCTTAAACATGGAAACTTCGCTCTTGAGCTTGGAGCCACGCGCATTGAGCTTGGTATAGAATCTGTGTTTGATGATGTCCTCAATAACATCAACAGGGGACATGACGTTGCAGAATCCATCTCTTCCATCCGCGAACTCAAAGACATCGGTTTCAAGCTGAATTTCCATTACATGTTAGGTCTTCCAGGGTCTTCGAAGTGGCGCGACATACAGGGATTGAAGAATCTTTTTGAGGGTCCTGATTTCCAGCCAGATATGCTTAAGCTATACCCTTGTATGGTGCTGAAGGGCACAGAGATATACAAGCAGTGGCATTCTTTGAACTATAGCCCTCTCACGACGGATAATGCTGCACAGATAATCTGTGAGGCAAAGCGGTTCATACCCAAGTACGTGCGCATCATGCGCATCCAGAGGGATATCCCTACCAATCAGATAGAGGCAGGTGTTAACCGCACTAACTTAAGGCAGTATGTCGATCAGTTATGCAAGGAACGGGACATAAAGTGCAGGTGCATACGTTGCAGGGAAGTCGGCAGGGCAAAGAAGGTCGGCGAAGCAAGCATCACGGTTGAGGCATACGATGCCAGCGAGGGCAGAGAATTCTTTATCTCTGCAGAAGATTCCAAAAATGATGTGATCATAGGTTTCGCAAGATTGAGATTCCCTTCACAATCACTCAGAAAAGAGATCACCAGGAATTCTGCACTGTTGAGAGAGCTTCATGTATACGGAGACACTGCTGCAGTGGGTGAGCAGGTCAGCGGAGGCCATGATTCTAAGCACCAACATAAAGGGTTCGGCACGCGACTGGTCGCTAAGGCAGAACAGATAGCAAAGAAGTACGGCAAGAACAAGATGGTTGTCATCTCAGGTATCGGAGTCAGGGAATACTACAAGAAACTTGGGTATAAGAGAGAAGGTCCTTATATGGTCAAGCGGATATGAACATCTGGCATCGTTGATATGTAACCTTGCCGTGACAGATTACATCTCAAAAAGTTTAAATAACGCAGACTCGCTTTTGACAAGTGAGTCTGCGGGATTAAAAATTTGGGTCGTATCAATTTGCAGGGTATTAAACCCAAATTTTAAATAATTCAAGACCTTATTTTTCTGCATGAAGATACTGAAATTCCCTCTCTCAGAGACGCCCGGGTCTGCTGCAGCGCCGGATATGATACTCAAGCAGCTTACAGGCATAGGCCTTAATGAATCAGGGATCTCACCGAGAATAGATGTGGATCCATTACCTATAGAATCAGAGCAGGCATTGTCTGAAGCGATCAAGGCAATCTCACAGGACTCGCGCGTCTGCATTCTCGGCGGGAGCCATAAGCTGACTTACACCGCTTTCCGTTCTTTTGCAAGGAAACATCCTGATGCAGGGCTTCTCATCCTGAGCGCACGTACCGGCTGCAGGACTGATTGTTTCCTGCGACGTCTGATCAACGATGACCTGATCGACAAGAGCAAGGTGATACTGTTCGGGACCAGGACCTGGACAGGAGATGAGAAGGAATTCCTGACAGCACATGATATCAGGCACTTCACGATGAAGCGGATAACACTTACAGGCATGGAAGATACGATTGACGGCATCACAGAGACCATAAGCGCCTGGCCCACAATATATCTATCGATAGACCTGAGCATCGCTGATCCTTCCTGCGCTCCAGGGACCGACCTGAACTCACCAGGAGGCCTGACTTCAAGAGAACTGATATATCTGATTCAACGTCTTTCTCTCCTCAAACGTCTTAAGATGTGCGATCTGGTCGGTGTCAATCCTGAGTCTGATATGAACAACGCGACTGCGCGTCTTGCAGCAAAACTTATTTCAGAATTGGCTTGAATGATATTGTTCTCATCTAAAGATGCTTCACACAATTCACCAGATGCACATGATGTTGCTTATCTTCGTCTATCTCTAGTATTGTGACTGATGTATTAGGAGGTTTTCCTGTAGAATGGTCTTTTCCTGTGCGGTCTTCGAGTATCTTCAGCACAGCCCTCACTCCGCCACCATGCGTCACCCATAATATATTCTGTCCAAAATGTTCTTTTTCCATCTTCTTGAAGAATCTCAGGAATCTTTTCTCTGATTCATTCCTGCTCTCTCCGCCTTCAGGGATCCAGCCAGGATCTCCTCTTTTCTTCTTCTCTTCTTCCCATTCGACAGATATATCTTTCCAGCGTTTACCTTCAAATTCGCCGAATGTCCGCTCTCGGAGGGCGGGGACATAGTATACAGGCACTTTCTTATGGTATCTGAGTATGCGCTTGGCAGTCTGCACCGCTCGCCGGAGATCACTGGAATAGACTACATCAAAATGAGAATCTTTCAGCCTCTTTGCGACCTTTCCTGCCTGCATCCATCCTTTGATGGTTAACCTGCCCGGTAGTTGTCCTTGACAGATACGTTTCTTGTTATCGGGTGTCTCACCGTGTCGTACTATTGTCAATCTCATCTTCAGAGATGCCTCGCACAGTTCACAAGATGTGCCTTGTGCTTTCCTTCATCATCTACATCTATTATGGTAACAGAAGTGTTCTGGAGTTCTATGAGTGCAACATCCCTCTCTAATATCTTTGTCAGTAGGGTGTATATCGGCTCGCCGTGTGTGACCCAGAGTATTGTCTTGCCGAGGTGCTTGTCGATCATCTGCTGGTAGAATTCCATTATCCTCTTGTCCTTGGCATCTACAGTCTCAGCACCTTCAGGGAAATAAGTGTATCTTGTGTGGCCTTTCTTCCTGCAGAACTCGTCTAGCTCTGCATGAGTCTTACCTTCAAATATGCCTTTGGTCCGCTCTCTGAGATCTTTTACCTGCTCAACTTCAGTATCTGAGTGAAACTTCATGATCTCTGCACAGGTATCCACAGCTCTCTTGAGGTCACTGCAGTATATCTTGTCGAACTTCTCTTCCTTAAGACGTAGTGCAAGCTTCTTTGCCTGATCGATACCTTTTTCAGTCAACTGTCCAGGAGTCTGCCCTTGGCATATCCCTTTGACGTTCTCCTCGGTCTCACCATGCCGTACTATGATGAGCCTCATCACTTCACCACTGCATTGAACGCCTTTATGGCAACTTCTATCTGTTTCTTGCCCGGCTCTCGCGTGGTTATCTTCTGGAGCATCAGTCCTGGCCAGACCAGTATGTTGAGAAATATATTGTGCGGGAACTTGGCACCGAGCTTCAGGAGCTCGTATGATATCCCTGCGATGACTGGCAACAGCAATATGCGCACCAGGAATTTCATCAGGAAACTGTCGGTGACTATGAGGCTGAATATGATTATGCTTATAGTGAGGACTATCAATAAGAATGTGGTCCCGCACCGTCGGTGCAGTGTGGAGTGCTTCTTCACGTTCGCGACTGTCAGTTTCTTCCCGGCTTCATAGCAGTTCACTGTCTTGTGCTCTGCTCCGTGGTATTCAAACAATCTTTTGACATCGCTCATCAATGATATGACCAGTATGTACGCTATAAATACTGCAACCCTAAGCACACCATCTATGATATTGAACATGACACCGTCTGTTCTGGTCGCTTTGGTGATATACAATGGAAGAAGGACAAACAATCCTACCGCCATCGCAAGAGCGATCACAGTAGTGACTGCAAACTCTTTCTTTGTTATCTTCTCTTCATCTTCACCTAATGATTCATTGGCAGAATAGCTCAATGCCTTGATGCCTAGTACCATCATCTCGATCAGGTTGACGATGCCTCTGAAGAACGGCCATCCCAAGAACTTCACTTTCTTCGATATGCTCTTGTGCTTATCTTTCTTCACGCTTATCTTCTTGTCAGGCCTGCGTACAGCTATTGCTGTCTTGTCACCATTCTTCATAAGGACGCCTTCAATCACTGCCTGGCCGCCCACAGAGCATTTCTTTTTCATGTTTCTCCTGATTTATCTTTATTATATATAGTTTGTGTCAATTAGAGAACTAAAGATTCAGCCCTTCATCTATCTCTTTCGCGATCTCCTGG
>JAUVBP010000008.1 GCA_030591125.1 Candidatus Woesearchaeota archaeon
AAGCTGTAAAGTGTCAGATTTCTATAGCATAAATGGAAGAGTAGAGACTCCTGCTGGTACAGGTATAGCTGGAGCCGACGTCAGAGCTGGCGGTAAGGAAGTCATCAGCGAATCTGATGGGAACTTCACTTTTGAGTTCCTTCCTGATCAATCCTCAGGCACAGTCGTCGTGGTCAAGAACGGCACACTCAATTCCACACCGTATACCATAAACGGTGCGGATATATTTGGCCTACTCATCATCCTAGACATATTTGCATTACCCCCTGAAGGGGTGGAGATCTGCGGAAATGGTTGGGATGACAATGGCAATCAATTCTTCTGGAATTCAACACTTGAAGGGTTCGGAGATGCTGCGGATAAATGTGATGTAGATTGCAATACAGATTATCTGCCCAGGCCTGCACTGAAGAAGACCGTCACAGAAACCTATTACATACCAGGCGCACCTACAGGCCCAGGAGAATATGAAGAGACTGCAACAGGGGTGAATGATGCCTGTTCAGATGGGTTCGACAATGACTGTAATGGGTATACGGATTGTGAGGATCCTGATTGTGTAGACAGCCCTGCATGCAGGAATACATTCTGCGGCGATGGTATCATACAGTTCCCGAATGCTGTGGGAATATATGAACAATGTGATTTTTATGATTCTACAGGAGAACCAATACTGGATGCAGATGGGTTACCTATAGGTAATGATACGCTCTGCCCTGAACAATGCCTCCCTCCTGGCGAGCTGAAGGAATGTACCTGCCAATACCAATCAATATGCGGGAATGGAGTGATAGACGAGCCGCTTGAAGATTGTGATGGAACATTCATAGCTGCAATGGATGAGTGGGATCCTGCTTTGTATAATGTAGGGTCAGACTGTACTATCGATATGTGCGCCAAGCCTACAGATGTAAGGGCCTGTCAATGCCCACCACCACAAGTGTGCGGGAATGGTATCCAGGAGGATCCCGAGCAATGTGATCCTGGTCAACCAGGCGTTTCAGATCCTGATGATGGTCGGTGCCGTGACCAATGCAGCCCTGATTGTTCCTGCCCTCCAGAACCGGTAGTGTGCGGAAATAATCTCCTGGAGACAGAAGAGGACTGTGATGGTATAGTCGCGATGTCAGGATATGAGTGGGAAGATTTTAAGTTCAGGAAATTTGGGTGCAATCGAGCATTATGTGCGTTACCAAAACTTGATGACGATCCTGCTAATGTACCATTCATTGATCCTACTGGAGTGGATCATGGAAGCAATTATGAAACATATAAAGCAGCATATGACGATTATCTTGTGAACACGCTGGGTGTAGATGGTCCCTGTGAGTGCCCAACAAACTGCAGGGCAAGCCCTCCTGGACCAAGGATAGAAGAGATAGTGCATAAACATTGGGAACGGGAACTCATGGTCAAATGGACTGATGACTGCATGTTCGAGAATGCACGTGCATATAATGTCTATAGGTGTGAAGCGACAGGGCCCGGAGGAGTAGGGTGTGAACCTTCAGTAGGTGTGTATACTGTCCTCAATGAAGTCTCTTTAGGTATAGTAAATGAGTATCCTGATACTGATTTCGAAGGGGCCACAGATACAGAAGAAAAATACTACTGTTATATGGTAGAAGGCTTATATGGAGATATGGTGACTGATGAAGGTGCTGCAAACTCATTTGGGGATCCTGTATCTCCTACTTTTGACTCTAAGATTGTGTGTGTAAAAGCAGGTGAGGAAGATTGTTTCACATTCAAAGAGACATATTCCTGGGGTGAAGAGTTCTGTTCAGGCCATAACTACAATGTGCGATCTACCTGTGATGAGAACAATACTGTTGTACTGGTGGATGATCCTCATGATCTGGTAGACTGTAATGAGGTTGAAATCATAGGAACCAGATTTGTAGATTACATCTGTGTAGGACCTTATGGTGACGAGGACCCGCAGCTAGTAGGAAAGACAAAATGTATTGAGAAAAGCATATGTGATTATTGTAATGATCCATTCGGCCTATTCGGTTATTCAACCACTACGTCAATTCTCTGGGATGAGCCTGGAGCGCCAGTAACCCACTTTGGATACGCCCCACTCATACCGCCTACAGATATGGAGAAAGCTTCAAGGGCAACATATCTTCCGTGTATAGGATTAGACATATGCTATATGGACTATTCTTATGTATCCGTAAATAAATTTTACGCTTATGAACCTAACCCTTCCTGCTATGATTTCCATTCAGAGCATGCTTGTACTGAGTTCAATGACACTATCGGCGGAAGTGTGTGCGAATGGGTATGGCATCCTGAATTCAGAGAGCTCGGAATAGGTATCTGCAGAACCAACATCACCGAAGAGCAGGAGTGCGAAAGGTGTCACGATCCAGAGAATGAGGTATTCAATAGGTGTGATAGGGATTCATGCGCCCTATATGGTAAGTGCTATTACGACAGAGCAAATCTAGGAAACCAGACTGAATGGTATCCACAACTGGCCAGGATGACTGCAGAGAATCCTGTGAAGCGGGCGCAGAAAGAGAGCGACAGCGCATTCTACAAATGCACACATGAGCGGGAGATAGTGTGTGAGAGCTATGATTCTGAAATTGATTGTGTAGGTTCATTCAGTCCATACTCAATAGGCGGCCCAGACAATCTCGCGACCAATGTCGTGATGGATGTCTATGGGAACGTCACTTCTGGAAATTTCAACAAGCAGAGCGGAACAAATACCATCATAAACGAGAGTGATGACTTTTTCGGCTTCGGGAAATGCCAGTGGGTTGCACCTTGGACGATAAAGGTCGATCCCCTCATAGACGAGGAGTCCCCACCTGATATCGAGGTCTGTATGAAGAATTCCGATGGATCACCTCTAGAAGTCAACATAGACCAATATGCGAGCGTGACATATACAGAGATGATTCGCGCTTCAGATTGCGGAAGTTTGGCCACATCATTAAAAGATAATCCTGCCCGACACGTGCTTGATGTATTTGACTGCAGAAAAGATTTCACAAACCCTCAGACCAACATACCCCATTATGAGGACGATGCAGACCCTATGAGGATTGCAGGCATCTTTGAGCTGTCTGCAACAGTGCATGATAACTCATTGTTTTACTCTTCATATTATCCTGACACTTATTCATGTGTCGCAGAGGAAGGATACATCTGTTACCCGAATGGTGCGGCAGACAAGATAGGATATACTGCAGGGAACCTGGTGACGTATCTCAATGTCGGCGTGAACGTATCTTATAACCATAGTGATGAAGGATTTCAGACAGGACGGCACGTCATACACTATTTTTCAGAAGATATGTCAAATAACCTTGAGGAAATAAAGAACTTCACAGTATTCATCGACGCTGACCCACCTAACATGAATTATACACTATCAAATGTATCTTTTGAGATATCTGAAGACATCTGGCGTACAAACCTTTCCCTCACACTCTATGTGGACCCGTTATATGATGAAGATGATGACGCAGCGTTCTGTAATGCCAAGATGTATCTGGGGAATGTCTCGATATATCCATTACAAGACATAATAAACGAATATAACGATACCTGGGATAGGGAATATGGCCTCATGCCTGATGATTGGTACACGTTCAGCTATCATTGCATCGATAATGTAGGAAATCCTGCAACAAAGAACATAACCATCCAGATAGATGGCGATAAGTCAGTAACCAATCCACAGCCAAGAAGGACATTCAATTATGGAGACCTCATGATAAGCGTGGAGTCAGGCACGAATGCCGAATGCAGGTATCGCTATTCAACCGAGGATCTTCCAGAGTTCTGGGACAACATAACTTTTGACCCTGCAACATTCGATACTATGACCCCTTTCGACATAACCGGTTCTCCAGTCACACCATCCACAATACACCGTGCGGCAGTCAATGTAGGTCATGGTTATCACCGCTATTATGTAAAGTGCCTGATGTTCACAGATGACAAGTACCGTGGCAATGCCGCGGACCAGATAAGGTTTGCCGTAGATCTTGAGCCGCCAGTCACACAACATTCAGTGGATGTCACCCCGTATAATGGTTGGTATAATCAGGATGTAAGGGTCAGATTCAGCTGTGGTGACCCTCCGCTTGTCGGCAGTGGTCTTGAGTGGCATTTCGCCTGCAATAAGACATATTACTGCCTGGGCCAGGACTGTGCACAATTCGAAGATGAATTCAAGGAATATAAGCCGATAGCAGAACCTATATTACACTTCATGGAGACCACATACATGAGTTTCTACTCAGATGACAAAGGCGAGAACGAAGAGATACCAACAGAAAACGTACTGTTCCAGATCGATAAGGAAGAGCCCAACATAACAATAGAGTTTTGGGAGGGTGATGGATTGGCACAGGTCCTTGTCATGAATGTACCATACCGTATTGTCGTAACATCATCCAAGCCATTCATAAGTCCTTCAGTAGAGTCTCCAGTCATGCTGTATGCTTCCAAACCGTCGAAGTTCAACGGAGAGATAGAACTATTACCTACAGATGATCCTTCCGTGTGGGAAGGAGTGTTCTTCATAGAGAACATAAATGCCAACAGAGGATTTGAAGGGGATGGACTCTTTACAGTCACAGCAGCGGACCATCATAATGTGACTGGTGTAGGAATCCAGACAATATTCATAGATACTAAACCCCCTGAACCTCCAGTCCTTGACCCAAGCCTGACAATCCCTGTACCTGAGGGTTCGGAGTATCAAGTAGATTGGGGGTATGATGTGAATTATCATAATGGGACGTATTACACAAAGAGAGAACGCCTGTTCATAACAGGCTTCACGAATGAGTATCTTGACATGATTGCCGTCGTCGCTTCAGGAGGGGCCAACACTGAACTCATATATACGCAGACACCTGCAACACTCCATCATGAAGACATTGCCCTTTCAGGGTTCATAGGTGAGAACGAGATAAAGATACAAGGGGACATCACCCGTAGGGTCAATAACAGCATGTATATGGGATTTGATTCTCCACAGCAATTTGTAGGTCCTATGCGTTCGTATGGCGCTTACGGCATGTTCTATGATATAAGTAATGCTGTATATCATGGGGGAGATGAGGATTATACCTCGCTTGTAACGTACCCGACGCTGGAGGAATCAATACCGACAGACAGAGAGGTATTTTTCTATGACAAAGAGATGCCTTCGTTCTGGTTCGGCTTCAATGTCCCTCTTGAACCCTTTCAGAACACCACCATGTACCTGAAATCATATGATCAGTCAAGCAATCTCGTACGACTGCCTGTGGTGCAACAGGTACCGCCTTATTTTGTATTCTTCTCAGACACTATAGCTCCAAAAGTCATGAACCATTTCCCAAGAGAGGGATCTACAGCACAGACAGTGATGGATATAGGTATAATCGTCAAGGAAGGAAAAGATGAGTCGGGACTTTTCGAGGAAGCTATAAACTTCACTATCAATGGTCGGGCAATGTCATATATCATCGACCATGATGAGGAACTTGAAGCGCTGGACCCTTCAAGCCATTATTATCATATCTTTTTCCCAGCACTTCTACTGGACGATGGGGATTATGCTGTCTCGATCCGCGCGACGGACCTGGCGATGAATGATATCAACGAAGAGGGGGCATCGGCGACCTGGCTGTTTACATTGGACCGGAGTCTCCCTGCAGACCCTTACTTTGAACTTATAGGCGGATTTGCTGGACCACCAGGAGACTCAAGATGGTATGTTGACCATTCACCTGATTTCATAGTAGATTTCAGTGCGGAGAGGAATCCTGTACACATTGTCGATGTGGTGATGGAAGATTCACCGACAGAAGGAGGGGCTGCTGTATGCGCGAGGATGGGTGAGAGCGAAGTTCCAGCAGCCGAAGAGGCAAAATATTGGAGCGGAACCATATACTCTGGAGAGGATATGGAGTTTGAAGATGGTTCAATCCATGATACCTTAGGAGAAGGAGAGACTAAGAACTATACTGTGGGTGGTGATGCTGTCAGCGTGGTGTTTATAGCTTCTGGTTACACAGATGATCAGGAAGACATCGAAGCGATATTTGATGTCAATGGAGAGTTCATAGGAACTCTCAGGACAGGGGATTTCAAGATATTATCCGATGGTTCAATATTTGCTATAGCGGATATGGATATTGGTGAAGGCCTCAAGACTGTAGAGTTTTACTTGGGTGAATTCACCGGAGAATTGACTGAAAAAGAAGAGCCAGTGGCAGAAGAGACATCAAATGAGGTCACTTCAAACATCTTCATCTGCAAGTTCACGACACCGAAAGTCTCAGGAGACGCGTTCTGGGCAGATTATGGTGTGGTGGTCAAAGCATATAAGTCACTTGATGATGGGACTGATTCCAGTACAGGTGAGTATGGTCCGCTACAATTCACAGTAGATGATGAAGCCCCGGATTTCACCTTAGCATTAAAGACCAGATTCATGGACAATATCAACATGACGATAGGTGCATTGGTCATGAACGAACATCATCCACTGTACCTACATCTTGAGTTCACTCCAAGCGGAACCGATGTTGCAGATCACTATGTCCCGTTACAGTCCTCTAATGATGGTGAATTCTATAAGTTCATATGTGAGATTGAAGATTATACTAAAGCGCAAGAAGGTCCGGGAATACTCAAAGTCACATTCTCAGACTTTGCCCAGAACAAGAGATCAGTCACTGTCCCTGTGTACCTTGACCTGACAGCACCAAGGGTACAGAACATAACTATTGAAGTCTCAGATACTGTACATATTGCGGGTGAGAGGTACACAGCCAACCCTAATGTGACAATATCAGGGATATTCCTCGATGATGATATAGAAGAAGCATGGATATCCCCTGGTGATTATGATGAAGAGACAGAGACCATTGAAGAGAACAAGAATGCAGACCTCTTGTATACTGGAGAGTTCCCGACATCATTTGAAGTCACAGTGCGTCTGATAGACCCTGGCGCAGGGAAGAAGATCAAAGAACCTATACTCCATAATTATATGCTCATAAACCAGATCAATAGCATGGTGATAAATGTCAAGGATATTGCGGGCCATATCAGTAACCTCAGCCTGAGAGTGATAAGTGATATGGCTCCGCCTTCTGACCCGTTATTCTGCCTGGGAGACAACGCAGCGCAATGCTTATCTGACTTTGAAGATATCATCAGCGAGTTTGGAGAGTTCCTCAATCTGGATTATTTTGAAGAACCTGTAGTTGAGGAACCCGCAGGCGAAGTTCCTGATGATGAGCCGCAAGTAGAGATCTGCCATATTCCTGATGGCGAGCCTGAGAATGCACATACAATAGTTATCGGTGAATCCTCAGTGGCCGCCCATATCGCCCAGGGGGACAGGTTAGGTCCTTGTGATGAAGTGGTCGTCTCAGGTGTGGAAGAATAGTGAATCATACGATCACAAAATCAAGATGTTTTTCAACAATGATTTCAAAATCGACCATACAACTACTCGTACTTACCTTTCTTATAGCGCTTAGCTCTGTCTCTTTGGCGGTCGATACCATCGAGGAGGTAAGGCCGAAGGTGACTGCAGCATTCCAGGAGACGGTGGTCCTCACACAATACTTCCTGATACATGAGGTAGGAGAGGGAATACCAGGAAATCCTATACCTATAGACATAATATCACAACAAGATGAAAAGACATTCATATTCGCACCGTCTAAATCCCTTTCGAACGGGCTTTATACCTTGACGGTCTTTGCTTCAGACCTTGTAGGGAATGCCAAAGAGTATACTTATCAATTTGAAGTGTTCGTCCCCGGCACACAGATATCCCTCATCGAACCTAACAGCATCGGCGTGGCAAACTCTACAACGTTCAGGGTATCAGTATTCACTTCACGTGCTTCAGAATGTAAATATAGTGGAGTGGCAGTATCTGCCTTTGATGACCCCAGACTCAAGGAGTTCGACATCACCGGCAACGTCGCAGATAATAATCATGTCAATGACCATACGATCCTTGAGTATACTGCAGAACCGGGATTCGGCAAGAGATTCTTCGTGATGTGCAAGGACGATCTTGGAAGAGAGAATTTTCAGGGATTCACCCTATATGCTGATGTAGCACCGCCGATATTGACCAAGATAGTCTTTGATCCTGAACCTATAGTCGAGTACCCGCCTGAAGGCAACCTGAATTCGTTACTCAAAGTCACTGCATCTGAACCAGTACTCTGTAAATACACTCTTGATGAGAACGCAAGCTATACAGAGATGGTGCCTTTTGAGGGGTTTGATATGAATGATTTTGATGCGTACAGTGAACAAGATACCCATAAGGTATACTTCCCTAATGAGGTCGTGAAAGAGACATTCATATTCCATGTGCAGTGTGAAGATCGAGCAAGATTCCTGTCAACGAAGAAGATCAAGACATTGAATATCGACCTTACAGCAGGATTACAGATATTGGTAACATCTCCACCATCATCATCAGGAGAGGCGAAAGTATTCCTCAATGTCACGACAAATAGGCGCGCGTATTGCATCTACAAGTCGTCTGAGGCAGGGACGGGGGATCCTACAAGCTTTGATGATCCTGCTTCACAATTATCATCCTCTTTCGAGAACCTTGCCCGTAATCACTATAAGGACCTGGGCACAAAGTCGGAAGGAAGCCATCCGATCACGATAAGGTGTGATGTACCAGAAGGTGTAGCTCTTGAAGCGATGAGCGGCATACTAGAGTATACTTATACCATCGATAAGACCCCCCCATCACTACCTGTAGTGAATGCGACTACACCCATATGCGGCAATACACTCTCCGCAGAATTCCATGCCAACGACAGTTCAGGCATATCTGAATACCGGTGGAAAGTAGGCGCTGCAGGAAACATCCTGGCCAATGGGTCAACTTCTGATACCAGCGTATCTGTATCCAAGAGCAACAATGGGACGAGTTTTGATCTTGAAGCTGCCAAGGCATATATATTCAGTGTACTTGCCGTCGATGGCGCAGGCAATGTCGGCAAGCCCGGGTTGTCAAATCAGATAAAGTTTGATGATACAGGAATAAGCTGTGATGTGACCCCGCCCACAATCAATGTCAATAGGTCTGAAGACGGCAGAGTGATTACATTGAGCTGTGTCGATGACGCAAGCGGCTGTGATGAGCTGCATGCACACTACGGCACGGCATATGAAGAACCATGCAATTCTACGCAGTACTTCCTTGAGCCAGTACTCATAACATTGTTCAAGACGACAATAGTGTGTTGGAACGTATCCGATAAGGCAGGGAATGTCAATACAAAGTCCCAAATTATTGAACTCTCGCTTGAAGATCTGAACATATCTGCTGGACAGGGCTGTGAGGGTGGAATAGACAATGATGGTGATGGGTATGGTGAGAATTGCCTTCTTGGTAAAGACTGTGATGACACTGATCCAGAATGGAGTATAGGTTGCCCTAATGGTTGCGTTCAGGATATGGATGGTGATGGTTATGGCCTTGGGTGTGATAAAGGCAATGATTGCAACGGTAAAAATCCTGAATTGACTGTATCCTGCCCCAACGGTTGCCTATCAGATAATGATGGTGATGAGTTCGGATTGGGATGTGATAACGGCCCGGATTGCAAAGGCGATGATTCATCTGTACAGATGAACTGTCCTAATAGCTGTGTGGATGATAATGATGGAGACCTGTATGGGCAGGGGTGCCCTGCGGACCTTGATTGTCATGGAGAGGATCATAAGAAAGCCATAGGGTGTGAAAATGAGTGTTTCCAGGATACTGATGGTGATGGTTATGGGATGGGCTGTATGCTAGGCTTGGATTGTAACGGATTCAATCCTACGAGTGCTGATTCGTGCCAGAATGGCTGCATATTCGATGAAGATGGTGATGGTTTCGGCATGGGTTGCGAATTTGGCAATGACTGCAATGGACTTAACTTTTTCATGATGGATACCTGTCCGAATGGTTGTATTTCTGATAATGATGGTGATGGTTACGGTTGGGGATGTGCAGTGGGTGACTGTAATGATACTAATTATTATGTAAACCTTCAGTGTGATACGGAGTGCGTGCATGATCACGATGGTGATGGTTATGGGTTGGGTTGCCGGTTGGGACATGATTGCGATGATTATGTGTGGAATATAACTGATGGGTGTGAGTCTAACTGCACATATGATGATGACTGCAATAGATTACCTAATGATTGGCAGACACAATATTTCAACAATACTATCTGCGAAGATCCTGATTTCTGTGATGCTCCTGCAAATCCTGATGAGGATGGCTACAATAACATCGAAGAATACCGCAGGAGAACACACCCACTCATGAAAGATGAAGTGGCGCTTCCAGAAGAGATATCTGCGGAGAAGTTTGATGATGATGGGGATGGCATGCCTGATGCGTGTGAGAAGATGTATGGGCTGAGTACGACAGATCCTTATGATGCAGACAAGGATCCTGATGGCGACGGATTGCTCAGCTCTTTTGAGTGTAGATATAAAGAAGGAAGCTGCGTCAACTGGTTGAATCCTAAAAATCCTGACCACGACAATGATGGTCATATGGACAACGAAGAGATAGATGCCGGCACTGATCCGTGTGATCCTGATTCATACCCCTCTGCAGGACCATTACCGTTCATATTGATGATCCTTGCAGTCCTTATGAACATCTGTGGTGTGGGTTATCTGATCTATAAGAGATATTACATTCCATTGGTTTCACCACCACCGAAGCCAACAACAGCTCCTAGAAAAGCTGTATCGTCAGTACCTAGGCAGACAAGAGCGGCTCCGCCAGGGGTCATGCATCATGCAAGGCCCCGGCGAACGCCTCATAAAAAACATCATCCGGGTATCGCCCTTTCACGTAAGCGTTTTGAAGATGAGCTCAAGAAGCGTGCATCTGAGCGTGATAAGCTCCTCAGCGTCTTCGGCGCGAAGAGATCTATAGACCGCCCAAAGAAAATCATGCAGGCTCTTGCAAAGAAGCCTGTTGAAGTCAGACAGGTACGCGTAACTAAACAAGTCAAACACGAAGCACCTAAGGCATCTCAGACACAGGTCAAGGACCATGTAGAGCACTTATCTAAATTGGTCGGCCCTGATAATTTTGAGAAGATATCGAGCCTGACAAAGGAAGAAGCAGACTACTTCGGGAAGCTGGCAGGAATAACCCAGAAAAAGGAAGTCTCTCTCGAGGTTGATCAGATATCCAAGCTTGCATCAGTAACAAAGAAAGTCGCGGATGATAAGACAAAACAGAAAGAGCTTACACAGGCTTTCAAAAAATCTGATGTCGATCAGCTCGATACATTCCTTTCATCAAAACAAAAGATGAACACATTCATAAAAGAATCAGCACCAATGCAAGTTTCAGGCACTCCTGAACAAAGGATGGCACCGCCTGCCAAGGCAAAAACAAAAAGAGATGACTCGTTGGCAGCTCTCTCTGATATTGCTTCCGGGAAGAAAATGACTGATGCTCTTGACAATCTATCTAAATCAGACAGGGAAGACATGCTTGCTTCCCTTACCGAGCTCAGCACGACAAAAGAGAAAAAGGTCGCATTGACTGACATGGAGAGGCTCTCTTCAGTCTCTTCCAGGAAAGATCTTGTCCAGGTGGTCGAGAAGATGTCAAAAGGGAAAGGTGTCGACAAGAGCGTATTTGAGGTGCTGCTCTCATACCTGCTCAATTCAGGCAAGATATCCAAACGGGATGTATCTGAGATCCTGTTTGACCTTGAGCAACAAGGAGTGCTGGAAAAGAAAGATGTTGC
Organism: Candidatus Woesearchaeota archaeon; assembly: GCA_030591125.1. Taxonomy (GTDB): domain Archaea; phylum Nanobdellota; class Nanobdellia; order Woesearchaeales; family UBA11576; genus JABMQF01. The sequence goes on from JAUVBP010000008.1 coordinate 11,793, forward strand.
AGAAGTATTCATCAATCTTGGAATGAAGAAATGATAATGATGAACAAAAATAAACGAGAAATCCTGAAATCGGCCATCCTACCGGAGCAGAGCTCTGGGGTATCACGTCGATTTCCAAGATGGATACTCAGAAATTTTTCAAATTTCTGGCATCCCCAGAAAGCTATAGCTTTCTCGTGGATTTCTGGTCATTACAACTTGAAAATAGATCCGGTGCAAAGCATCGGAGTATCAGACCCAAGCTGTAATAAATAAAAAAACATATAGGTTGAGGTGATCATATTGAAAAAAGCGCAAATCGCCGGGCAGATATTCATATACATGATGGCAGTCGTAGTCGTAGGCCTCATAATCGCGTATGGATATTCGGCAATAAAGAGCTTCTCAGACAAGGGGGAGGAAGTAGAGTCCATAACATTACGGAAAAGCCTCGAGAATTCAGTCAAGGCAATAGTATCTGATTATGGCTCGATAAAGCGCCCTTCATTATCGATACCTGGAAAGTATGACTTTGTGTGTTTCGCTGATAAAGCACGTCTAGGAGATGCGGATAATACTGCATTATGTGGCGCTCCCGGCGGAGACCCTGATCATTTTCACCCAATCGCCTGTTCTGCATGGAAGACCGGAAGGGATAATGTGTTCCTTGTCCCTGATGGAAGCGATAGTTTTGATGTAGGCGAGATAGTGATAAAGGATAACCAACCGTTCATCTGTCTGGATGTAGTGAACAATAAGATGAAACTACAGTTAGAGGGTCTTGGAGATAGGGTACAAATATCCGCGTATAGTTGAATACGACAATTCCACCGGTGTGTTCACCGGTGGTTCTTGACTATACTATGTGCGCCACAGGCTCGCTTAGTGATATGTGTATATTGATGGATGCCTAAGGCTGATGCAATGAATAAGACAAACTTCAACCGGACATTGAGAAGAAGCAAGAAAGCGCAGGTTGAAAGCCAGTTCAACTGGCTGTTCATCCTCATAATAGGTGTAATCATACTTGCGTTCTTTACCGTTGTAGTGCTTAAACAGAAAGAGTCATCTGAAGTGAAGTTCGCAGGCAAGATGTCGCAGCAGCTCAACATAATACTTGTCGGAGCAAAAGCATCTTCGGGGACAGTGCAGGAGATACCTGTACCTGATATGGAGGTCCACTTCATGTGCAATGACTACTTCATCGGACCTGCGAGCCAAAGGCTCGGAAATCGCATGATATTCGCTCCAGAGTACCTGGAGACAAACAAGCTCATCACCTGGACACTCGATTGGAGCGTACCGTTCAAGGTAGCGAGCATACTATATGTATCATCACCGTTCGTGAGGTATGTCATAATAGGGGGGACTGCAGATGATCCTGATGCCAGTAAACTGCATGGCCTGCTGCCTGAAAAACTGAATAAGCAGATATTCTCTATATCTGATTATGCTGCGGGCACAATAATCGATGAAAATGATAGGCACGTACGCTTCCTTTTCATCAATCAAGGCACAGTATTCAACATACCGCCAGGATTTGACGGTGTGGAGGTGTCTGGATTATCCATCAATACAAACACTAACGAGGCCCAATTCCTTGTCCGTTCACTTTCAGACCCCTCAAGTTTCACAACTCGCGGTCCCAGACAGATATATAACGAGCCGGAGATATTATACGCTGCGATATTCTCGACCAATCCCGAAGAGTATGAGTGCCTCATGAAGAGAGCATATGCCCGGCTCAATGTAGTCGCTCAGATATATTTTGCCAGGCTTGCGGAGATGGCAGATGGAGGTGTCAGGTCCAGCTGTCAAGGAAATTACCGCAGCAATGCCGAACTCAATAGCATCATCGAAGAAACCAATACATATCCTCC
>JAUVBP010000158.1 GCA_030591125.1 Candidatus Woesearchaeota archaeon
AAAATTTGTGCCTTCTTTCTTGACTGTCTTACCTACGTGGATGCTCCCTTCCTTGTTGAGCAATGAAAATCCGTCTTTCTCCTTGACCATCACGATACCTATGCCTGGGTTCTTTACAAGTTTCTCGATCAGCCGTGGATAGCTCTTCTCTATCTGCTTCCGGTCCATGCGTTCTTCGGATCTATTGAAATATACTTTTGCCAGGCAGCAGGAATCCGTGACGAATATTGTCTCCTTGTCATCCCAGACAAATTTGTAACCCTTAGGCTTGAGAACGTGAAGGACGCCTTTCGCGAACAGTGTGCCTGCCCACCGTAGCGGCGTCGACATGTATTTAAGGAAATCTATGGTCTTCCTCATGGTTATCCCTATCACGGTAAGCCTTCCTTCAAATGCGCTCGACAGTCCGAAGCTCTTCACTTTTGCACACTTCTGTATGTATTCTGACAGGTTCATGCTGTTGTTCAGCTCCCTGAATGTCATGCCATCAGACTGACCATGATCAGATAGTATGAATATGTCATATTTACCCAGGGCTTTCTTGGTGATGCGGCCTACTCTCCTGTCCAGTGACCTGAGCGCGAAGTACGCCGCAGTAGAATTAGGCCCGCGTAAGTGCGCAATCTCGTCGAAGTTTATCATGTTGACAAATATGCTGGGCACATTCCGGTCTATGTCGACCAGGACACCTTTTGTTATGAGCTCAGACATCATGGAGTTCATGAGCAGGCGCCTGAATGGGATCCAGAACCCGAATATGGCACGTTTCTTCATGAAAAGCCTGATGAACGGGTGGAGCATAATCTCCAATACCTCGATGAACAGCTCTGCGAATGAGTAATACACGACGCGCAGCACTGATGCAGGATGCAGGAACACAAAGAACCAGATGTCACTCTCTTTCAGCCTCTTCAGCGGTGTCTTCTGAGTGATCTTGCTCATGGTGAAAGCGCACCGCTTTGCGCCCCCTGAAAAATGATTTGCATAGGATGAACCTCCTTCAAGGATACCTTTCTTCTTGCTGAAGTATTTATCCTCTAAGAATGCAGCGTTCGCAGGACTTCCGAAACTGAAGTGCTGCCGGTTCTTCTTGTCGATGAAACGGAATGCGGGGAGCATGCTGTTATCGCCGTACATCATCCCTGCCTGCGCAGCAGGAGTGCCGCTTGGGAGTCCGCAGTTGAACTTCTGGAAGTGATATCCTCTCTTCTTGATCAGGCGAGCGATGTTCTTGCATGAGCCTTTCTCTATGAACCGTTTAAGGGTGGAGAAGGGGAGGCCGTCTATCTGGATCACTATGAACTTTCTCTTCGAGGGTCGCTCTTTCGGAAGCTTGAGCCTCTTACGGGTGGTCTCGTAACGTTTTTCAGAAAGCTTAGTCCTCTTTTTGCGTACTTTCTTCTTCTTCTTCATCACTTTTTGATCTTCCCTTTCTGCCAGTCCTGAAGTATTATCCTTGCAGCAGCATTCAAGTCAGGTACTCCGCCTTTCCTGAGTCGCTTTAACTTGACTGCTATGGCCTCAAGTATCTCTTCAGGATCAGGAGTGTGGTTGACACCATAATAGTTCTCAATAGGGAATGGAAACTCTTTGATCAGTTCCATTGCAGAACCTTCAGGGTCCTTAAGGTTGGTGAAAGTCTTTGCAGCGATCCTCGCATGCTTAGCTTCATCCTTCTCCTTGTAAGGGAAAACCCCTGGAGTATCAAGGAGATACATCTTCTTGCTTATCCGGATGATCTGGACACCTTTAGTATGGCCTGAGATCGGTGCTGTAGGTGCTGCTGCACGTCCCTTGAGCGCGTTTATTATGGATGATTTGCCGGTGTTAGGGTAACCAAGAACCCCTACCTTGAACTTGTCGTTCGGAGCATGCTTCATTATCTCCCTGCGCAGGAAGCCCGTACCTAACCTTTCAGTAGCAGAGACAAACACGCAAGGCTTCAACTGCTGCTTGAACCTGTTGAGCTTGTTCTTCTCAACAAGATCGCACTTGTTCAGGACATAGATAAGAGTCTTTCCTGCCTGTTTAACTTTCTGCTCGATCTCCTCATTACGTGATTCATCGACCATCCTAGCATCGACTACTTCCAGCAGTACATCAGATTCACGTATCACCTTGTTCACGATAGTCCAAAAATTAGCCATGGATATGATCAAAGAATGGGCGTTTATAAAGGTTTTGTGGGTGTGTAATAATTGTCTATATCTTGAATTCTTTCCTTATCACTGCCATAAGCTTTTTTTCGTCCTTTACACGCATTATGGCTCTCCGTTTATCTGCAGCAGCTTTAGCGCCAGTGCAGAACCACATCGCGTGCTGCTTGAGCTCGGGAAACTTCACTTTCTTCTGGATCTTGTGATATAGCTCTATGAATTCGAGAAGTTCATTACCTTTCTGCTCTGTGGTCGGATCAGGAAGTCTCTTATTTTTCATGAGTAATGCTTCGCAGCGCTTGAATAGGTAGGGGTTTCCCATCGCACTTCTGCCTATCATCACCCCATCACATCCTGTCTTTTCCATCATCTGTCTTGCATCACCTGCAGTCCGGATATCACCGTTGCCTATGACTGGAATCTCTACTTTATCTTTCACCTGTTTGATCGCATCCCAATTGGCATTGCCGCTGTACCTCTGCTTTGTTGTCCGCCCATGGATTGCGATAGCTGCTGCACCTGCATCCTCTACTATCTTTGCAGCATTGGCCTGGTTGAGATGTTGAGAATCCCAGCCGATACGGATCTTAGCAGTGACTGGCTTGTCTGTTGCACTTACTACTGCATTGATCAGCTTGCTCATCTGCTCAGGATGTTTTGAGAAGAAAGCACCCATCTTCTGTCCAAGTATATCCTTGTCAGGACAGCCAAAGTTGAGGTCTATGATGTCTGCATAAGGCTCTATGTATGGTAGTGATTCTACCATCATCTTCGGGTCATTCCCCACAATCTGGATCGCAATCGGTTTCTCTTCTTTTACAAAGTCTATCCAGACATCCCTGTTCCTCTCAGCCTTGACAAGCCCTACAGAATGTATCATCGGAGAATACACAAGCCCTGCACCGTAGTTGTGGCACATCAGGCGGAAAGCAGTGCAATTTACGCCCAGCATAGGAGCCAGGCAGAGAGGATTCTCTAGCTTTACATTGCCTATCCGGAGCTTACTTATCTTAACCATCTGTCTTACCGATCAATCAGCTGAAGGATACATGAAAAATTTAAATACCTATCTGTTGATTGAGGGTGTATGGTGATAAAACGGACATATCTCCTCAATATCAAAGACAAGATAATGTTGAGCAAGACAAGATTCTGCCCTCCGCATTACTTTCCACATAAGCTGCCTATCGGAGATAAGGTCGCTGATGAACCCTGCCACCTGCATAAGAGGGCGTGGCGGATGGCCCATCACATACCTTTCTGTAAACTGTTGAAATGCCCTAATTATAGTTTTATGATGGCACAGTACAAGAAGCATAAGAAGAAGATAAAGTGTTGATCAGGTCTTCCTGATCAGTTCTTCATCGCAATCATATAGGCGATAGCTATCAGTATCCCCAGTATGAACAGCAGAGTCATCGTGTTGATAAAAAGG
>JAUVBP010000142.1 GCA_030591125.1 Candidatus Woesearchaeota archaeon
ATGAAGTCGGAATTTCACCTTTTTGAATGCTCGATAATCTCGATGAAGTCGAGATTATCTTTGCATTGGAGAAAAGTTGATTTCGCCGATGAAGTCGGCAAAATTGGTTTTTGAATGCTCGAAAATGCAGACGTTCCCGTAGGGGTTGTCGCATTTTCTTTGCATTATTTTCATTAAATCTTTTATCACAAAAAAAAGAGGTAACACCATGGAGCTTCCACAGTACACTCTAAAGCCACATATCAACAGCATGCTGGCCCCTTGGATCATGAAGCTTCTAGGTCTTTCTATACTGTTCTATGGGGGAATATTCGCAGTAGTTAAGGTAGGTATGTTGAGCGGTATAGATAGCATCCCTCCTACTATAAATCTCTTCATAGTTGCTGTGCTGATAACAGCTGTAGCGAGCCAGGTGGTGATATATCACGTGAAGTTCGGCAAGTACAGATACCTCTTCTTCACAGATAGGATAGAGTATCAGGCAAAGAAGACGATCACTTTCAGGTTCCTTGATTTCCAGGAGGCGACCCTGAAACAAGGGGCGTTCAACAAGATGTTCAATACAGGCACTCTTGTGTTGAGCAAAGATTTCAAGGTAGGTCCGATACCTGATGCCAAGCAGATGAAAGGCTATCTTGAACAGCTTGTCAAGTATTACCGTTATTCTCGAGGCAAGGCGCGTGTTGTTGCGGCTGCACAACCTGCACAGGCTCAGCAGCCTGCGCAGAGATAGGTGTGATGATGGCAAAGAAGAAGAAAAAGGTATCAAAGGCAAGGACAAAGGAAGGTTCTGGCCCTGGGAAGTGCAACCCTACCAGTTCTTACTCTAAATACTTGTTCCTCCTATTCTTCCTGGCGATCCTTGTGCTTGCGTTCCTTGTGGTCAGGCCATTCCTGTCGACTATAATAGTGAGTGCGATACTTGCTTATGTGTTCTATCCTGTATACAGGTATTTCCATAAGAAGACTGGTCGCAAGGGTTTTTCGGCAGCAGTCCTCATCTTTCTGTTGATCATGGTATCGGTCGTACCTCTTGTTCTCGTCACGAGCAAGCTGACAAAGGAGTCTTATGATGTGTACCTGAAAGCAAAGCAGGTCTTCCTGGACAGCGACTCCATTGCTGTTGCATGTGCTGAGGATTCTTCAGGGGTCATCTGTGGAAGTTATAACTTCTTCACTGCATTGTCTGATAGATATGACTTGAACCTTGGATTCCACCTTGCACGGTCTTTCAGCGGCCTCGCTTCGGGCGTTGTATCCAGTGCGTCAGATTTCATACTTAACATACCGAGTTTCCTTTTCCATATCTTTGTGGCTCTTTTCGCCATGTATTACATGTTGACTCAGGGAAATGAGCTGGCAGGTTACCTGAAATCTTCATTGCCCATGAGGATTGAGCATAGCGATGAGGTCGCGAGACATTTCAATGACATAATCTACGCGACGATATATGGTGCGATAGTCATAGCGATATTCCAGGGAGTCATAGCAGGCATAGGATATTTTATTTTTGGAGTATCTTCTCCGCTCATTTTGGGTCTGCTCAGTATAGTGGCTTCATTCATACCGTTTGTAGGTGTTGCCCTTGTCTGGGTCCCTGTGGGCATTACGATGGCCATCAATGGAGTGGTTACAGGCAATAATGATCTATTGATGCGTGCAGGCGGCCTTGCATTGTACTGTCTGCTCATAGTGTCTACTATAGATAATTTTCTCAGGCCTAAGATTGTCGGTGACCGTGCTCGGGTGCACCCATTGGTGATCCTATTGGGTGTGTTTGGAGGACTGACATTGTTCGGTTTTGTAGGGGTGATGATAGGTCCGTTGATATTGACCTTGTTCACGGCCGTGCTGAAGATATATCAGCAGGAAAAGATCCACTTTTTATGATGATCATCGTATCATGATGATTGTGACAGCATAATTGTTGCAGAATCTACGGAGTTCACAAGATGAAGTTCAAGGTAAAGGATGTTGACATCACAACAGGGGGCATACTTGTAGCCATCCTCAACAAGAAAGATGCGACGATGCTTGACCTGAATACTGGTGATAGGATCCGCATAACGCGTGGCAGTAAGTCGACAGTCGCAGTCATGGATGTTTCAGGGTCAGATAAGATAGTCAAGCGTGGTGAGATCGGGCTGATGCATGAGGCTCTTGAGAATATCGGGTGCAGGTCAAGGTCTGTGGTCAACGTGTCACTTGAGGTAAAGCCCCGTTCTGTGGCATACATAAAGGAGAAGCTCAAGGGTAATAAGCTCGACGAGGAGAAGCTCAGGACCATCATCCAGGACATCGTGGACAATAAACTGACGAGCATAGAGATAACTTATTTTGTCGCTGCAGGTTACACGAATGGATTTGACATGGACGAGACCGTCGCGCTCACGCGTGCCATGATAAACACAGGAAAGATACTGAAGATTGATTGCTATCCTATAGTTGATAAGCATTGCATAGGTGGTGTGTCAGGGAACAGGACGACCATGATTGTCGTGCCTATACTGGTGGCTGCAGGCTATTGCATGCCCAAGACATCATCACGTTCGATAACTTCTCCTGCAGGGACTGCGGACACCATGGAGGTGCTCTGTGGTGTGGGCCTTGACATGGATCAGATGAAGAAGGTCGTCGAGAAGGTCGGTGGCTGCATGACCTGGGGTGGTGCGGTGAATCTTGCTCCTGCTGATGATAAGATCATAACTGTAGAGCATCCTTTGAGCGTGGATGCTGAAGGTCAGCTTCTCGCATCCATCCTTGCGAAGAAAGGGACGGTCTCTGCCACGCATGTCCTCATAGATATACCTGTGGGGCATGGTGCGAAGATAGAGCGTGTGGCAAAGGCCAAGCATCTGCGGAAGCTGTTCATGCGTGTAGGGAAGAAGATCGGCATGAAGATCAAGGTGATGATAACTGATGGTTCTCAGCCGATAGGTAATGGTATAGGGCCTGCACTTGAGGCTCGTGATGTGCTATGGGTGTTGGGGAATAACCCTTCCGCCCCTCAGGACCTTAAGCAAAAATCCTTGCTGCTTGCTGCTGAAGTCATGAGGTCATATCCTCTTAAAGGGTGGAAATCAAGACATGGTTATCGTCATGCAAAGCAGCTGCTCGAGTCTGGCAGGGCTATGGAGGTCATGCAGGCGATCATTGCAGCTCAAGGACCTAAGGTGACTGATCCCAAGAGGATACGGTTGGGTAAGCTGAAGAAGGACTACAAGGCACCTGCTGATGGAAAGGTATCTGTGATAGAGAACCGGCTCGTGTCTCGTGCAGCAAAGATTGCGGGTGCGCCTTTTGACAAGGGTGCGGGGATGTATCTGCATCACCACGTAGGGGATAAGGTCAAGAAGGGAGAGGTCCTTTTCACGATCTATGCCGAGAACAGGAAGAAGTTCAGTTACGCAAAAGATTTCTTGAAAGAGTTCAAGCCGTATGTGCTGAAATAATCTCTTGTCTTTCTATTTCTTATTCTTATTGTGCCGCGATGACCGTAGCCGCCTGTTAGCATGCTATCAGTTCCCAAATAGAAATCAATAATCAAGGTACGCCTGCGGCGAAGTCATAAAATTCGCTTGCGAATTTTAGGATGCCAGAGAAGAATTGCTCTGAGCATCTTAACAATTCGACCTCAAGCATGCGTGGCGGCGCGAGAATCCTGAAATTGCGTAGCAATTTAAGGATGCCAAAGCAGAACTGCTTTGAGCATTCTGCGTAGCAGAACGGAGCAGGGCATAGCGGCACAGATCAGTTTTTTCTGTTCTCCGAACCACTCCATTACTCGACGATACCTTTATAAATAACCTCTTTTCCCCTGTAACCCATAGTGTTGAGGAGGTAGTGAAATGAGTGACTGCGCGATAGACTGTGACAAGTGCTTCACGTGCGG
>JAUVBP010000066.1 GCA_030591125.1 Candidatus Woesearchaeota archaeon
AACCTTATCCGTTCATGAAACGTCTGGGTCTGGTGAATCTGTTCTTCCAGGGGCAGGTCAATGACGGTCTTGTACCGGTGAGATCTGCGCAGACCGTGGGTGAGACTCTTCTTGATGAGGACTGTGTGAACTTCTGGTCACAGCCGATCATCCACACGTTGCTCATAGATGACCGGAATTCACAGAGGCTTATAGGCCAGCTCATATCAGAGCAGGTATTCAAGGAGCTGAATGCAGAGCAGACGCAGAGCAACCTGTTCGGATATTCTGAATATTTTGAGCTTGAGATAGATGATTGTTCACCTGATGATATCTATATCGTGATAGGTAAGGAACGTACTGCCAAGGAGATCCAGCGTCCTGCTTATTGTGCTTGCGGCAATGGAATATGTGGCGGGCTTAAGGATTATGATACCTGTCCTGAAGATTGTCGGCCTATAGAACAGCCTCTGATGCAACGGATAGTCCAGATGTCTCTGTCAGTCCTTGCAGGGCTCATAGCGCTGTTCCTGTTGGTAGGTTTCGTCTATGTGGTACTTACGCATTCAAGGAAGAAGAAGGAAGAGGATGATCAGCCGCCCAGACCTCCTGCTTCAGAAGCTATGAGCGAACGTGGATTCCTGGATTTCCCTGTGAAGTATGTGGAAGAAGCGCCTGTGGAAAAAAAGAAGATTAAGAGCAAGCCTGTTGAGAGAAGACCTGTTGAAAAAAAACATATTGAGAAGAAGTCTGCTGCAGGATTGATGTCTAAGAGAAAGCATGATGGGCGTAGTTTTACTGAGAGATGGTTTTCTGGAGGGACGCTTGTCAGGAAACATGACATCAGACGCACAAGAGATGTACACCCTGTCAGGAAGCCGACTGCAGTAGTGAGCCCTCATCACAGGAAGAGAGCGGGATCAGATGATGAAGATTCGCTCTCGGATATGATCGAAGAGATAGACCGCATCAGGCACAGGAATGCACCTGAGCAGGCTAAAAGATCAGTATCAAGAGCAAAAAAGAAAGCTGTACGGATGAAAGCGACGAAAAAGCGTCCTAAGAAGGTCAAAGCAGCCAAAAAGAAGTAAGGTTTAAATATGAATGATACAAGAAAGACTATAAGGGGTGTAAAATTGAATAAGAAAGGACTGTTTGCTACATGGATATTTGTTTCTCTTATGCTGATACCTATTCTTGCTCTTATGATAATGGACTATCAGGTAAGGGTTTCCAATGACCTGACTGGTGCATATATCGGTGCAGCCCCTTCAGTTGAGGGTTCAATATTTGCGGCTGCAGTGCTTTTTGGTGTCTGCACGTTTTTCCTCGTGAGTTTCATCGCGTCCCGGCTCAAGAAGTCCAAGTTCGTGTCGTCTATGCCTTTGGCTCAGATCAATAGGGAGATAGACAGGATACATGAGCACATGCAGAAGAGATGATTTTCAATTACGTTTTCATGTTCAAAGAGGTGATTTGATGCATCATAGGATAGGTCATTACGCTTTCATCGGAGGGGTGCTCATTGCAGTCATTGCAGGTTTTCTTCAGACCCAGGAGAAGTTCTTTGCTCTCAGCATACTTCTGTTAGGTGTTGTGGTAGGGTTCCTTAACATCTCCACGAAAGAGGTCTCTCACTTCCTTGTCGCGGCTGTCGCGCTCTTGGTGGCGGGCACTGCAGACTTCGGGGCTCTTAACATAGTCTTCTCACCTCTTGGCAGCGTACTGAATGCTATATTCGCAAATATCAAGATATTCGTGGCACCTGCTGCTCTTGTGGTATCATTGAAGTCGATATTCCTGTTGGCGCATGGATGAGAATTAGTTTTTTCTTTCTTTTTCTTCTCTGGTTTCTGTTACAAAGCCTGCTTCCGCTTTGTTCGCTTTGCTCTCAAAGCTCCAGGACGCCGCCGCATGCCCTAGGACGTAAAGTTCTTTTTTCGCCGAAGGCGTAACTTATTATTTAATCCTATTTAGAAAGCAAACGCATGCTACCTTGGCGTCACCGGCTTTGTAACAATGAATGCTACTAGAACTCATCATCTAGGCAGCACAGCCTTCCACTTGTACTTATACCCTAAAGGCGTCTTCTTCCTCTCGATGAGACCTCGTTTCACAAGGTTATTGAACACCTGATTATGCGCTCTGCTGTGGTTCTTCAGCTCCTGTTCACTCACCCAGTTGTTCTTGTATTTGTACATGAAGAATTGCTGTATCTCATGAGCCAGCTGTACCCTGTCCGTCGTGTCCGGATCCTCTTTTTTCATCGGCATCTTAGATCTATACGTTAAGAACGTCCTCAAGCAGTCTCTGGAACGTTGTATATCCTGCTGCTGCATTGAAATGTCCTGCTTTGTTCATGATTATTGTCTTTGTTCCAAGTTTCTCTGAAAGCTCATCTGTCTTGTTCAGAGGTACGTAAGGGTCATTATCTGAGGCATAAGTGAAGAATCGTGGGCAGTTTGCTCGTATCTTGTCCCAGTTGAATCGTTTATTGACGAATGTCTTGTTTATTTTATCGAATTCTGTATTGTTTAGCAGGCCTATGAATCCGGCGACAAGGAATGATGCCTTTATTGGTCTGTCAATCTGTTCTAACACAGTAAGTATGAATGCAGGTCCAAGGCTATGTCCGATGAATATTGTATCTTCGTCCAGGTGTCCTTTGTATTCATCAAATACTCTGAGCCAATTTTCCAGGTCCTGCCCATCAGGTGTGGGGAACTTAGGGACAGATACTGTATAGCCTGCTTTTTCAAGTTCCGTTTTCAACCAGGGAAACCAGTTCTCTTCTGGAGTTCCATATGCTCCGTGGATCATTATTACATTCATATCTGCACCTGTTCAGAAATTACCCAGCGTCTTCTGGTCTTTGTTGAACCTTTCCCTGTATTTCGGCGGCTCGACAGCGACAAAATCAAAGCCCCAGTCCTTTGCCATCTGTCCTGCATTGCTTGTTATCTTGGGTGCAGCGATCACGCCTTTTATCGCATCAGTGCCTTTCACTTCTTTCATCTTCTCGACATATCTGCGGAGCTGGGTCACTGCGCTCAGGTCTGCGCAGTACCTTTTACACTCGACTATCATGAGGTTGTTGTTCTTGTCATGGCCGAATACATCGATGAAGCCGTACTTTGTCTGTTCTTCCATCGATACTGGCCTGAAATCATCTGATATCAGCGATGGGTTCTTGTAGATCATCTCTGACATGTCTTTCTCAGTTCCTATTATCTGTATCTTCTGCCCATCCTTCAATGGGTGTGAGCTTACGAAGTGTATCTTTGTCATCTTCACGTCAAGATATTCTTTCAGCGCAGTGTTCTGTGAGCTTAACAATAACTTCCCATCTTCCAGTTTCACGCTGTGTCTGGTATCTGGCTTCATATAATTGATAGGAGCATTGCCTTCTGGCTGGTGCACCAGCAGGGCCTTGTCTGCTTTTATGATTATCAGTCTCTCTCCTACAGGAAGATGAGCTTCTGCCCTGCCGCTATAGTCTACTTCACATTCGCATCCTATCGCGATAGTCTCATTCCTGCGTATTGCATCACGTATCTTCACTGCATCAGAATCCATCGGAACCTCTATCACACCAGCTTTTGTATGATGTCTGATTTTGTTATCACGCCTACTGCTTCCCCTTTCTTTGCTACTATCAGCAGGGGATAGTGCCGTATCAATGTACTCAGCACAGATATCTTGGTCTCATCGCTGACTATGGGTGGTGGGGCAATCATGACATCTGCAGCCTTTATCCGGTTGACATCAGGGCGTCCTATCTTATCAAGGAGCTCTTTCTCTGTCACAAGACCCACGACGTTCTTGCCATCAAGGACAGGCACTTGCGATATCGCTCGCGTGTGCATGATCTTTACCATGTCGACTATCCTCTCATCAGGGTTGGCGGTCAGTATGCTGTGCTGCATCACTTCTTTGGCGCTGACTTCCTTCTTCTTGCTTATCCTGTCGAGTGACTCGAATATCTGTATGACTTTTGAGTATGCGGGGTCTATCTTGCCTGCTTCTACTTTAGCTATCAGGGACTGCGACACTCCTGCCTCTTTTGCGAACTCTGTCTGTGTAAGCCCGAGCTGTTTACGTATGTTCTTGATATTGGCGATGTCGTATGGCATAGGATATACTAGAATAGTAGAACTTTATAAATATTCCGATACTAATAAAAAAAGAACTATTTTATTCTTTCAATGCCTTGCTCTATGAGTAGCTTCTCAATATCTTTCTTGCTCATGAACCTGTTGTAGGTCTCCTTGCCGACTATCATCGAAGGGGTCCCTTCAATAGAATACATGCGTTTGATCGTGTCAAGAGCTGCGTTCTCTATTGTATGGTCGAATGAGTATATGTATACATCTTCGTAGTTGCTCCTGATCCAGGTGAGTATGAACCCTTGCTCTTTACATCTCTTGCAGTCGTCTTCATTTGTGTAGAAGAACAGTATCCTCTCGCCCGTCTGGTTGCACTGTTTGGCGGTCTTCTTCATGAAAAGCCAGTGCCTGATCTCGAGTAATGAGTAATATTCTTTGAGGCCCATGACACTTCGGTCATCCTCGCCCATCTGGTTCTCCATGTAATCCAGTTTGCTTGCCATCTCATAGAGCTCGTCTGCGAGAAGTGATGAGTTTACATGGTCGCAGGGATTCTCTGCTATGAGTTCGTATTGGAGTTCCATCGCTACAGTGTCGGTCTTGAGGTCCTGGCCTATATACTCTATCTGCTTCAGTTTTTCTCCTGAGAAGAAATTTCCTACTGATATCCCTATTATGAATACCAGGGTGGTCATCGCGAATACTGTCAAGTACTTGCTCTTGTCTATGCGTCGCCTCTTGTTCATCTTATAAGAACTCTATCTCTTCTTGTTTTCTTTGCCTTCCTCTCCATCCGACGTCCTTGTCTGAGACCCGTGCGTGTATGGCGCTTGCCCACCAGTAGGCGTACAATGGGAGGTATAGTATCATGAAAAGTACGTATGACCCTGCCAGGCTCTGTTTTTCGTTTGATAGTCTTTTTGCCAGGTAGACCATCGTCACTCCTAGTGATAGAGCCACTGCACCGATGATCATGAGAGGGCTCTGGTTCAGGTAGAATGGATCCCAGCTGAAGTCGATGAGCCTCCATATGTCAAAGTTGACATTGTAGAGGTTTACGGACCGTTGGTAGTTCTTGCTTATTGTAAGATACGCGGTGTAGCACACAATCACCATGGCTATCAGGACAGATAGGTATGCGCTCGGCAGTATGAACACGCCCAGGTTGCCGTACTTCTTTGAGAAGAGGAGGTGCTTGTACATCTGCGTGTTCTCAAGGAATCCTTTATACCACCTTACTCTCTGCTTCTTTGTCGTCGTGAATGTGGGCATCGCGACAGCATAGACATTCGCGTCTACTGCGTTCTCTATCTCATAGCCCAATGATTGTATCCGTAATGATATCTCTATGTCTTCTGTGCAGGTTGTAGTGTCATATCCTCCGTACCTGTCGAAGAACTGTTTCCTGAATATCGTGAATGGTCCGGGCGTCACGTGTATGCTCCCGAGGTATGCGAACACTTTCCTGAGGTACACTCCCAGCAGGAACTCTATGACCTGTATCCTCTGCCAGATTGTCTTTGGTTTAGTGCATTTGAGTGATGGTGTGACTGCCATCACTTCCTGTCTCTTGAAGTACCCGACCATCTTGAGCAATGCATCTTTATTTACGATAGAATCGGCATCAAGACAACCTACGAACTCTCCTATGGCGTGTTCCAGGCCAAGGTTCAATGCTGTGCCCTTGCCTCCATTGGGTTTGGTGAACACAAGGACTCCATCCTTCTCGAAACTGCGGGCGATCTCGAGTGTCCTGTCTTTGCTTCCATCATCTATGATTATTATCTGTAGCTTATCTTTAGGATAGTCCAATCCAAGAAGTGACTTGACTGTCTTTGCCAGGCATATCTCCTCATTGCATGCAGGCACCATGACCGTCACGCTTGGCAGCTTCTTCTGTGCCCGGGGGTTCTTTATCTGTCCCCTGTTCTCTATGAGCGTAAGAAGGAAGAATACTGCTGTGAATAGGCCGAAATAAGATACTGAGTAAAGTATTGTTTCCCAAAATTGCATGGTTACCTGTTTTTTATGTGGTTGATATATGTTACTCTATATTGTTTTATTATATTTATATAATTAACTTCTAGTGTGTTGCTATTCCTAAGACGCCTGTGCTTATGTTTAATAAGCTTTTTATCGTTTTTTCGCAGGAATTAAGCACATTTTTATTCCAATCAGAATATTTTTGTCAACAACCTTATTAAAGCACATGGTAAGGTGGCATATCACTTACTGATAAAACTGGAGGTGGTTGATATGGTGAGTAAGACTGATAGATACCTTTTCACATCAGAGTCTGTCTCTGAAGGTCATCCTGACAAGGTCTGTGATCAGATTTCTGACGCGATTCTCGATGCATGCCTAAAAGATGACCCTTTTTCCCGTGTTGCTTGCGAAACTGCAGTCAAGGACAATAATGTATTCCTACTGGGTGAGATCACCACAAAGGCAAAGGTGGACTTTGATGCGATTGCGCGCAGGGTCATCCGCAGGATAGGGTACACTCCTGATTGTGAGTTCGATCCTGATAACTGTAAGGTATCTCTGTTCATCAGGGAGCAGTCACCTGACATAGCTCAGGGAGTGGATACTGGTGATGGCCTGCATAAGGAACAGGGTGCTGGTGACCAGGGCCTGATGTTCGGTTATGCTACCAATGAGACGCCTGAATTTATGCCTCTTCCT
>JAUVBP010000107.1 GCA_030591125.1 Candidatus Woesearchaeota archaeon
AATTGGAGCGTGTTCTGTGCTGACAATGATTCTAATTCAACATCTTCACTTTTCTATTTTACCATAGATGTGACCTACCCTCAATTCAGCGATATAACATATAATTTAACTGTAGAATTGGGAGATATCCAGTCTATAACTTTGAATATTTCTGAATCATACTTAGACTATGCAAATATATCTTATGAAGGGATAAACAGGTCAATGGCAATTAGCAATGGAACTGCAAGCTACAGCTTCATAACCACAATCAATGGGACAGTTGGCTATGTAGTGTATGCATTTGATCTTGCAGGAAACCAGAATAGCACCCAATCATCTTTTATAGTAAATGATTCTGCCCCTGAACCGAGGCTTTTGACACCTTCCCTTTCTAATGATTCTATTGCACAGGGGGATAGGCAGGCAGTAAGCCTGTGGATACTGGATGCCAATCCAATAAGCACTGCATTGATAGATTTTAATAGTACAAACATCACCATGACTAACAATACATTCTATAATTTCACATACAGCTGGAACATTACAGCCTGCGGGCTGAAGGATTATACTATAATTTCCAATGATTCAGAAGGCAATATTGTCAAGGCTAATTTCAACTTCACTGTGATACTCTGCTGCGGCAATGGAATATGCGAGTCAGGCGAAAGCTGCAGTTCTTGTTCAGGAGACTGCGGTGCATGTGCGACAACTAGTTCTGGGGGAGGCGGTGGAGGAAGTGGAGGGGGTTCTTCAGGGCCGCTGACGCAGATAACCCATCTGTTCCCATCCATATCTTCAGAACAGCCGGCTGTAGGAAAGATAACAAGGCCTGAGTTTGAGGTGACAGGTATCAAGGTAGAGGTCAATAATGATGTTAGGCTTGTAAGGGTAAAGGTGGAAAGATTGGAATCCAAGCCGAGCGAGATAGAATTCTTGCCCAGGGCATACAAGTATCTCAATATTGAGAAGACAGGGATTTTAGATCATAATCTCAAGAGGGCTGTCATAAGCTTTAAGATAAATAAAACATGGATCGATGAGAATGGCCTCAATAGGAGCTTGGTCCGGCTTTACAGGCATGATAAGGAATGGGTTGAGCTTTCTACAGAGCTTGTCAATTCAAGTTCAGAGCATTTCTTCTATGAGGCAGAGACACCAGGTTTCTCCTATTTTGCGATAGCCGTAAAGAAGCAGGAGCTCAAATATTCCCTCCATGAAGAATCTTTAGTGAATGGAACTGTAACAGGAAGGGTAGTCAAAGAGATCTATATTGAAGATATTGAAATAGTTGAACCTGAAGTTGATTACAGTTCCTTGCTCATAAGCCTTGTTGTGCTTGTCACTTTGATGATTGCGCTGATAATAATTGAAGAATCTCATATAGTTTTACAACGTAAAAAGAAATGATTATTTTTTCTTGAATAATTCGTCTGCCTCTTTGAAGCTTTTCTCAAGCTCTTCTTCTTCTCTAGTCTTATATTTGCTCTTTATTTGGGAGGATTTCTTTGTGGTTTGTGAAACCTGTATTGGCTGTGCAGTTAGGCCTGCTTTTTCTTTGACAGGTTCTTTTTTCTCATCTTTCTTTCCACTCTTCTTTATTTTTATGAGCTTCTCAAACATTTCAGGCTTTATGACTCCTGTTTTCCAGAGTGCAAACCCTCCGCTGCCAAGCAGCAGAATCAGTATAAATAGGATTATTATAAGCCAGGGAAGTCCTGCACCGCAGTCTTCAGGGCATCCTTCAGCATCTTCTCCCCATTCTTCATCACAGAAACCATTAGGGCATAATGGATAGTCATCATCACCGTCCCATATGCCATCTTCATCTGTGTCAGGATTATCCGGATCAGTGCCATAGCTTTCTAATTCAACATCATCAGCCAATCCGTCTTCGTCTGTATCATCTGATTTTCTAGGCCTTTTCTTATCCCCTACTTTCTTTTTTCCTGTTTCACAGGCATCACAGTCAGACCCTCCACAATCCACTCCTGTCTCTTCACCGTTCTTTTTTCTGTCATCACAGCTCGACTGTTCACATGGAGGGCATGGGCCTCCACAATCTATGCCTTCCTCTCCTTGGTTTTGTGAAGCGTCGAAGCATGTTGCGCTTGGCTCAGTTGATGGGGGTGGGCAGGTGTCATCCTCATCATCAGTTAATCCATCGCAATCATTGTCTATTGAATCTCCGCAGAATTCTGTAGTTGCCACAATCTGGCCAACACATTCTGTCCAGCTCTCGTTTAAGCATGTCTGCACGCCCTTTTGGCATGCTCCTGTATCATCTCCGCAGGTCTGGTTGGTACCTTCATCACAGCTGCAGCCTTCATCAGTCTTTCCATTGCAGTTATTATCAAGTCCATCCCCGCATATCTCATTTACAGGAAGGTTGAATCCTCCGCCTTCGCATATTCCCCAGTATCCATTCCTGCATGATTGGATTCCTGCGCCGCATGTCCCTGTAGTGTCTCCGCAAGATCTCTTTTCGCCCTCATCGCATTCACAGCCTTCATCTATGCTGCCATCACAGTTGTCATCCAGGCTGTTGCATATTTCTATCGTGGGCTTGAGGTCACCAGCATTGTAGGTGCAAGTTCCCCAGAGGTCTCCGTCGCATTCTTGTGTTGCAAGGTAGCAGCATCCTGGATCAGCCTGGCCTGTTGTTGGGACACCGCAGCTGCTGTCATAGTTGCCTACAGATGCAATATTGGTATTCAGGTAGATGTTGCCTGCACATGTCTGTATGTCTCCTTTATCATCGCAGAGCTCAAGGCAAGACTCGTCAATCTCTTTGCAGTTAGGGTCATTGCAGTCCGCGAATCCATCGCAATTATCATCGATGCCGTTGTGGCATTGGTTCTCATTTCCATCATCATCCAAGCCTGCAGGGTTCTCAGTGCAGTCGGAGCAGCTTATTGAACCATAGTTGTCTGCCTTGCATCTAAGGCAATATTCATCAGCATAATCAAAGCTTTGCCATTGGCCTTCTGCATTGCACCATCTGTCAGTATAATAGTCGCACTTGCCTGATGTGCAGCTTAGCACTCCGCAGTCGCTGTCTATAGACCCGCAGGTAAGGCAGTAGTCGGGGCTTACAGTGCCGTCATCATTTCCGTTCCATACTCCGTTGCTGCACCAATTGTTGGAGCCGGTGTCGCATATGTCTGGGAATCCTGTCAATGAGCATGAATCGCTGCAGGAGGGATCATAGCAGTTGTCGCAGTAGTTCAATGAGTCCCATGTTCCTCCAGGGGCGCAGTAGGCATTGTTCCCTGTATCACATGATCCAACATCGCAGCTTATTCCTCCGCAGCTTGCCGAATATTCTCCGCATTTGTCGCAGAATGATTCTCCGTCATCATTTGATGAGATCCATAAGCCGTCTTCGCTGCAGAACCTTCTGATATTTAGGTCGCAGGTGTCAGGTATGCATCCACCATTGCATTCAGCTTGGCCTGCTGTACATATATTGCCGTCACATGTAGAGTCATATGTTGAGCAGAGGGTACAATATAATGGGGCATTTGAACTGCTCCAGACATTGTCTGATGCAGGAAGGCAGTAACTTTTTGAATTATGATCGCACATTGTATCACTTGAAGTATATTCTTGTGGACCAGGACTGCAATAGTCTGAGCCCGGACAGATGCATGGAGCTACACATTCTGAATCTGCATAGTCGATTGTTCCGTCGCAGTCATCATCTATGCCATTATCACAGAGATTTGCTTCTGATTCTGCGCACACTTTTATCGTTCCGCTTGTTATTTCCCAGCAGTATGCCTTTTCGTTTGGGTCTGCTCTTGTGCCAAGGTTGTACATCTCGCATTGGTACATGATGTAATCCTGGTCTCCTATATCTTCTGTCAAGGTGTACATCGAGGAGCAGGTTGTTACTAATGAAAAAGAAGAATCTAGGTTGCTGATGTCGCTAGCGCACAGGACTTCAGGATCGGAGTTGGTCTTTAGTATTATCTCTTCACTGTTTCCTACAAATCCCTCTTTCATGACTACAACTTTTCTTTTGCATATGTTTTTTTCTGGGTCTTCTATTATTCCTGCAATAGAATCGCAGATTTCATATTCATCAATCAAGCCGTCGCAGTCATCATCCTTGTGGTTGCATGTCTCGACAAGTCCAGCTGTGCAGTCAAAATTTTGAGGGATTGGGTGTATTGCTGAATCTGTATCATCACAGTCTATAAGCTCGGCAGCATTTCTCTTGGAATTTGGAATTTTTGAATACAGGTTGTCATATGCCCATTGGTTGATATATCCGTCGAAGTCAGCATCTACTGGTTGGTTTGTGCATGTGCAGTCGAATCCGCATACTTTTCCAGGAGCACACCTTCCTCTTTCAAGAAGGACTCACCGCCTTCCACGCCTCCTGCCGGTGAGTCCGGAAGCGGCGGCTGGGAATGGTCTTCGGGCTGGGGCTTCTGGTGGTCTTATCCGCCTTACTGCACCTTGCAGTCTTATCCGACTTACGTTTACGCCGGCGGTTCGAGTGAAATCGCGGTTAGTTATTACAATTTATTCTACGCGCCTTGGGGCGTGTTCGTGGACTGCGGCAACGGCCAATCGTCTTATGCTTACGGCTGTTACGGCTCGACGGGCCAATGCTACGCGACCTGCAATTACGCGCAACCCGGCACTTACATGGTAACCGCTTATGCCGGCGGCACTTACTGCAACCCGACTACGGTTCACGCAATCGGTTCGGGAAGCCAGCCGTCACCAACGCCGAGTGCGACGCCAACGGTTTACCCGGCGTCGTGCAGCGTTTCGACG
>JAUVBP010000061.1 GCA_030591125.1 Candidatus Woesearchaeota archaeon
ATTTCAGCATATGACAAATCCTATCAATACTATAGTCTGTGATTTAGACAATACTCTAGTAGCCGGCGCTACATACAATTCTATTGGATATGCTGCAGAAATCGACAGGATAAAATGGGACGGTCTGAAGAAAATGTACAGACATAACCCTGAGAAAGCTGAAGAATGGGGATCCAAGAACGCTGAGATGCTCGCTGGAAAAGATGTCAATGAAGTGATGGAAAGATATGGTGACATACCTTATATGCCTGGTGTTAGACTGTTCTTCGCAAATCTTGATCCATTGATAGAGACCACCTGCATATTGAGCAGCGGCATAGACCTCATCGCAGACAAGGTCAAGGAAGAGCTGGGTATGGACTTTAGCATAGCCAACGAACTCACCACAGAAGAAGGGGTCATAACCGGCCAATACAAGCTTGTAGTGTCCATGCATGACAAGCTTGAGAAGTTCGCCAGGCTGATGAATGAGAATCAGATGAAGTTCCAGAACACGCTTTACATAGGCGATAATGAGAACGACGCATCGATAATGGAGCTCATGAGAGATAATAATGGTTACACCGCAGCGTTCAACCCGATCAAGTACCCTGCACTGAAAGAGATTGCAGACATCACTGTAGATGACTTCAGAGACTTACGTAGATTCGTCTCAGAGATTAACGACCGCGCAAGGATTTCACAGGGGAGCGGGATTGAGGTAAGTCCCAGCGTCATTGAGGTAGTTGGAGGTATCGTCCTGAATACTGATAATGAGGTGCTGTTGGTCCGAGAGGCAAAGAAAGGTTTATGGAACATACCTGGCGGGAGGAAAAAGCATAATGAACGTTATGTCACAGCAGTCAAACGGGAAGTCAAGGAAGAGTCAGGGCTTGATGTTGTCGTCACAGGGTTCATAGGCCAGTATCATAGGAAAGGTGAGCGGGGCGACCGCATACGCAAGTACAATTTCATGGCTGTGCCGAACGGAAGTGCCGAGTTCTACAATCTGCGGGCAGAGAACAAGGCAGAGATCGACAGGGTAGCATTCTTCAATCTTGACGACATAATCGATGACAATCCTTTGAGGATGCCCGCATACAGGATAAAGCAGTTGATTGACGTCCGAAACAGGAAACCCGTCCCCACATTCTACGTAGAGTCACCTCTTAAGATGTGATATTTACACCCAACCACATTCAATTCTTAGTGTCAGCACCCATTCTTATTCATCCTTCTTTCTTATACAAAACATCCACACCAACCCCACCTAGCGAGCTTACAGGAATATATACTGTGAGTATCGCAGTTCAGCGAGAAGGAGCAGGTAATGGATAGACAGCGAGCGTGGCGTTGGTGTGGTGGTCATATCCAATGATTAGCTGTTTAAACGCATCAGTGCTGACACTATCTCATACCTGATAAAAATAGAAATAATACAATAAAAAAATTAAAAATTTGCCCTTATGGGCACATGACGATCTTCACATACTGCTGGCCAGGTGTGTTCACAGTTACCCTGTTCTCACCTTCGATAGGTGCTCCCTGATCAAGTTCAGTACATTTGGTTGACTCGCCCGGAGCAAGCTCCATCTTTTCACAGCCCGGTGTGACGTCAATGACTCCTCTATTGCCAATCTTGACCATACCTTTGACATGGCCCATACCATAGATCTCCCAATCGTCTTCAGCAGTGTTCTTGACCACGACTGTGAGGACTCTCTTCTCTTTGCCGTCAACTTCTCTGAGCTCGCATGTTGCCTGTGGGAATGCATCGCCTTCCACGACATCAGCTGCAAGGCCTGCTTCCTCTTTAGCCTCTACTGCTTCTTCTGTCACATCGCCACCTTCTTCAAGGACTATGTCCTCAAACTCCTCTGTCGTCTCTTCAACAGGTACTGGAGCAGGTATTGGCTCAGGAGCTACGGGCTCTGGAGCTACTGGAGCAGGCTCTGGAGCAGGCTCTGCTTTCTTGCCACAACCTATTGCTAGAACCAGAACGGCTATCACGACTATCAATGCTATATATTTAAGCTTCATTTGCTCACCTCGTTTGTGATTAAGTATCTAAAAATCCCGCAAATTTTTAGGACCCTCAAAATCACTTTGTGATTTTGGGGTGCCAAAACGCACAGCGTTTTGAGCATGCCAAAAATTTATGAAATTTTTGTGCATAAATAGCTTAATTTATAAGCCAAGGCGTCCGTATTTTATAAATCTTGTGATTGTTCTGGTCTCCACAGAAATATGCACGAATCCGAAAGAACGACGTTAGATACTGGTATACAGAAAGCAACACTCAACTACACTACACAACCCTGACCTCCTCACCGATCACTTCTGTCTCTCCCTCATGTTCTGCCACTGTTCCCCTCACCTGAACCAGATCACCCATCTCAATCATAGGCGTAGAGCCGAACAGCACAACCTCTATCAGCTCACTCTTCTCAAGCATGATGAAAGTGACAGAATCTAAAGAACGGACATCCAGTACAACACCTGTAATCAATACATCTTCATCTATCATCTGGTCAAGTCTACCTATCATCGCTTCATCCACAGCCATCTGCTGTGCCAGAAAGAATAATGCTACGATGCCAACAAGGGCAACAGAAAGCGCTATCCTCAATAACGTCTGTTCGTTCATCTTACAGAATGATACAGCATAGATTAATAATCATTAAAGGCAACCATATAGAATCCATCCGAGTATGCCGGATATGGTACAGGAAAGAGCTGGATGATTCCATAAGAAACAGAGCAGGACAGAAGGCTTACCCCCATCTCGTAATACCTCTAAGCGTAGCGAGCGAAGCACTCAAACTGCAAAGCAGTTTGGTGTGCCAAAGCACTTGTTGCTTTGAGCATGCCAAAGCACTTGTTGCTTTGAGCATCTGCAATCAAAGTAACATTTATAAAACCCCCGACCCTAGCCCGTCCCATGAGGAAAAAAGAGGCGTACATTCTCATCCCAACACTATTAGTAGTAGCACTCGTGATCCTTACAGGTTGTGACAGCCGTGATAAGATGACCTGCGAAGAGCCTGAAGTGCTCATCTACGACGTATGCTGCAACGATACCAACGATAATAACATGTGTGATCATGATGAACTTGAATTCCAGGAGTACTGCGGCAACGGCATCTGTGATGGTAATGAGACCTGTAAAGACTGCTGGAAGGACTGCGGAGCATGCAAGAAGATAGTCTATATCTATGTGCCAAGGAACTTTACATACACCGAGCTGACCGAAGATATTGAGGAATGGGCTAAAGAGGATCTCAAGTTCAAGAAAGACATATACAACAAGGGAGACATATCTGATTTCTATTACCACGAATCAGACATCCCAAGATACTTCGCAGAGTTCCTTGATGTCAGGTACAAGTTCCTGTACCCAAGCAAGACCATACTGCTGAACCACATAACAGAAGAACCCTACTATATCAATGAGACAACAGAACTCCTTGATGTAGTCACGCACAATCACTGGTACATCACACACCACACAAAGAACACAGAGAGCGCACGATATGAAGAGAGGATGATATCCAATGAATCTATGGATGACTATCCGACCCAACCCACAGGACGGGACAGGCTATTCAGGTATGAAGACTGGGAATACAGGAACTTCACCAAGCACGAAAATGTCATAGATGAGAGCATCAGCATACTTCAGACCGACATGGTAGAGTCGATATACGCAAGCATAACAAATTACACAGTATTCTACAAGACTGGTGAGTGGACCAGCGAGGATGATGAGGACTTCACGCCGCTGCCTGAGTATAAAGATGTCGATGAGATCAAGCTCACGTATGTCCATGCCATAACTTTGAGATGCGCCAGGAACCTGGCGATCACATTGTTCGAATATGATTACAACAAGAACTATTACAACATCAACACGCGCGACCTGCAGGAGCAGATAGGTAAGAACCGAGCGACCCTGAAAAAGAAAGCCGAGAGCCTGAAGCGGCTCTGTGACGCGAAGTACGCAAAGGAAGTATTTGTCTATGATGACCATAAGACAAGTTGAACAGGCTTATCAATTCTACTTCAACACACTCCCAGTCTCACAATACCACAGATAAAGGTCCAGTTCTCCCAGTCCCATCTTCAGCTTATGAGCCAATTTTCTGAGGACTTCTTCCACCACAAGATAATTCTTCTTCGACAATGTTTTCGGCCGCACAATCATCTTATGCTTCACCAGGAAGTCGACGATATGGAAATCGACTATAGCGACATCTTCAAAACCGATGTTCCGCATGAAGTGGCTCGCCTCTTTATACCCTAATCCTTTCACTTCAACAGCCAACCAGTCCCGCAGAATATGCTCTTCCATGTTACGCACATTAGAACGCAATACAGGAATATGCTTGCGAGCCTCAACAATATACGCAGCGCGCACGTTAGGGAATCTATGTTTACTCTTACGCAATGCCGCTGCCAGCTTCTTCTCAGACAGAGTGATAAACCCATCACCGACAGCCTCCTGCACACGCATCCCACCTGCAGCAGAATAATTTGCAGTCAGTATGCAGAAACAGATTTCCTTGAAAAGCGCACGCTCCGACTTCCTGCCCAATGCTGTGAACTCTCTCAACCTCTTATCAACAAGCTTCCTGATGTCGCCATTCTGCACCGCCCGGACATATCTTATGATATCTTTCATATGATCACCTTAAAGAAATATATCCCCTCAATTTCATTGCCTTCCAGACAGGACTTCACAATAAAAGAAGATATAAAAAGATTTCTGTTGGATGGACGCTAAAGCATAGATTAAGAAACACTTATAAGTGAGTCTTATCAAAATAGACAGACTGTGAAAAAAATAATACTACTGCTAGCTCTCATCACTGCAATTCTTATCGTATCCGGCTGCGGGTCTGATGATGCTTTGGCAAAATGCCTCACCGAACAGGGTTTCAAGCTGTATGGTTCGTATTGGTGCGGACACTGCCTGGAGCAGAAGAACATGTTCGGAAATGCATTCGAACATATAGATTATACAGAATGCACTGTCCAGGGAAGTGACAGTATGGCAGAGGAATGTGCACTGGCAGGCATAAGAGGATACCCTACTTGGGTTCTGCCTGATGGTTCTAGACAAGAGGGAGCAATACCCCTCAATCGTCTCGAGACTATGAGCGGATGTTCAGGATGATTGAATCCTGGCTGGATTAAAAAAAAGTGGATTAAAAAAAAGAATTAGAAAAAGATTCTGCGGATCATTCCGCAAGTGCCGCGTCTATAGCCTGCTGGAATACAGAGAAAGGCTGTGCTCCAGTCACGAGCTGTCCATTGATGATGAACCCCGGAGTTCCGCGGATACCTACAGCCTGTCCGTCCCGCATATCCTTTGCGACTTCGTCAGCCATATCACCGTTGTCTAGGCAGTCATCGAACTTGTTGGAGTTAAGGCCTAAGTCTCGAGCATATTCCTTGAATGTAGCGACACCACTACCCAGGCCTTCTTCAAAGAGCTTGTCGTGCATCTCCCAATAATTTCCTTGTTCTCCTGCGCATTCTGCAGCTTCCGCAGCCTTCTGCGCATGAGCATGGAATCCTAGCGGGAAATCCCTGAATACTATCTTGACCTTTCCTGTATCGATATACTCTTTCTTGATCTGTGCATACGCCTGATTGTAGAACCTTGTACAGAATGGGCATTCGAACTCGCTCCATTCTACTATTGTGACCGGCGCATCTTCATCACCTTTCACAGTATCATCATCCAGCAGGACTTCCATATCAACATCCTGCTTATCTGCTGCAGGCGCGCTTGGCTGGGGAGCTGCCGGAGCAGGCTCTTTTTCCTCTTCTGCAGTCGCAGCACCCGTACATGTGCCAAATCCTCCTGTATATAGGGAGACCAATAAGAGCACGGCTAACACGACAGATATGCCTTTCCAAAGGCTTAGTTTTGTTATCGTCAAATTGTCTTCTTTATGTTTAGACATAGTACCACCTCAAAATCTTGATATGTTGCGCAATATACAGAATATTATTAAAACCATAGTATAAAAAAGATACTTATTTATACATGATTACCATTCCAGCCCAAATGAACAAAGACTGTACTGTTTACAAGACTGCAGATTTCATAGGTAAGAAGTGGACAATACCCTTGCTTCTCGAGCTGTACAAAGGAGAAGACCACTCAAAGAGATACTCAGAGCTGAAAAGGGATCTGCCGAAGATAACACCCAAGATCCTTTCAACCAGGCTGAAAGAACTGGTGAAAGAAGGGATGATATCAAAAAAAGTAAATTCAACAACATTCCCTCCAAGATGTGACTATTCTCTGACAAAGAGCGGAAAAGAATTCATATCGGTGATACAAGGGATGAAGACATGGTCGCTGAAGTGGAAAGACCCTAACAAGATATGCAAGAGCACCAAGTGTTTTGAGTGCAGGCTCTAGATTGCTTCGACCCACATAAGAATCAAGTGATACCAAAAGGAGGAGGATTGAAATGGCTGACGTGAAAGTATACTCGACATCAACATGTCCTTGGTGTACAAGACTCAAGGCATATCTGAAAGAGAAAGGGGTAGAGTTCGAGAATATCGATGTCTCTACCGATCAGGAAGCTGCCCAGAAGATGATTGAAAAATCAGGACAGATGGGTGTGCCTCAGACAGAGATCAACGGAAAGATGATAATAGGGTTTGACAAGGACGCAATCGACGCAGAGCTTGCCAAGCTCAGATCAGATTAGGGAAAAATGCCAGTAAGGATTGGATGATAAAGATGCATGACACGATAATAATAGGAGCAGGTATCGCAGGGCTCACTGCTGCCATGTACGCTGCAAGGAAGAAGATGGATTTCGAGATACTCTCTTCAGAGTTCGGGGGCCAGTTCATGGTGAGTGGCGAGGTGCTGAATTATCCTGGAATTGTCAAGACTACAGGTGTGGAATTCAGCATGCTGATGGAAGAACAGATGAAATTCAACAATGTCGATGTCAAGACAGAGACTGTGACATCGATCGAGAAGATGGGTGAAGATTTCAAGGTCAAGACCGACAAGGCAGAATATGAC
>JAUVBP010000176.1 GCA_030591125.1 Candidatus Woesearchaeota archaeon
GAATGAAAGAATACCTGGCCGAATACCCTAAAAATACACTTAAAGACTTCTTTCTGGCTAGCGCTTCGCAGGATTTTACGGATATTTTCAAAAACACTGAATGTAAATTTGTCAATAAAGCAATCAAGGAAGGTTCTTCTGTTATTGGTTTTAAGTTACCCTATCTTGCAGGATGGCTTGGAAAAGAAATCCAACCAGGTAAACGGATAGGTTCTGAATTAAGCGATTATGCTAAAGTGAAAACAGGTATTGGCGGAATAATACATTCAGATGAAAAATTAGATAAATATAAATTTTACACTAAAGAAATTTTAGCAGTCAAGAACAGTCTATAAGCAGATCCATCAGACGGATTTGCATTGATTGTTGCACCATTCAACACAGCACAAAACGCCAGAGAATTTGTCTGTGAACGATTAGATTTATTCAGTAATGGAGTCCCAAACGAAGTCCGTAAGGCAAACCAGGACGGGACAACGTCTTACATGAGACCTATGCCTGGCGCTGCAAGGATGTATCCAGAGACAGACATCCCGCCGATAAGACCTGATGTCTCAGGTATCAAGTTGCCTGAACTGTTGACAGAGAAAAAAGACAGGTTCAAAGAGAAGCATAAGCTCGCAGAGGATCTTGCACGAGACCTATCGAAGTCAGGCAAGCACGACCTGTTTGAAGACTTTGCTGACAGGTTCTCCAATGTGAAGCCTGCATTCATCGCAGAGACCATGATATCTGCACCTAAAAATCTCAGGAGACAGTACAATGTGGATGTTACTGGATTGACTGATGCACATCTCGAGAAGATATTTGGGTTGCTTGATACAGGGAAGCTGACAAAAGACAGTGTCGAGGAGATACTGCTCACGATATGCCGTGGCGAGACTGTTGATTATTCAAAATACGCACCGCTGACTGATGCAGAGCTTGAAGCAGAGATAAGGAAGATAATCAAGCAGAGCGGAGTGATAGAGTTCAAGATATTGATAGGGAAGGTCATGGGCGCACTCAAAGGAAGGGCTGAAGGCAGGAAGATAATGGAGATGCTGAAGAAGCTTAATTCTTAGATTCATTTCAGTGACAGATACTTACTCACCCAGCTCATCGACTCATCAGTGAAGTAGAACGGAGTATGGAACGGGAGTCCATTGGCGTCGTATACCTCAAGGAAGTTCTTGTGTCTTCTGATCAAGGTAGCGTATTGCTTCATGTAGGTGTTGAATCTCTTCTTGTCGAAGCGCTTGACGACGTCAAAGAAGCATAGGCCCAGGTGCATCCATATGGAGTCACGTTCATAACCTCCAGAGAATGCTTCGAGCAGATGCATCTTATTCACCTTTTTCGAGGATGATGAGTATTTTAGAGGAAAAGGTCTTGTGAGCCCTGCCTGTTCCATCGATTCCATGCAGAGACTGAACACTTTCTTTGAATCCGTGACGCCGCACCAGAACGGATATGTATTCGCATCACCGGTGATTGCCTTCTTGCAAGAACTATCGTCATAGAAGTACTTACCGTTCCAGAACGTCTGCAGTATCTCGCGTTGGATCTTTGTTTTTGGAAATCTATGTCTGATCTTCAATGAGTCGAGGTCATCTGCGAGCATGAAGAGCATGCAGTTGGAGTAGCAGGAAGAGCTACGCTGCGCATAGTCTTTCATGGAAGAGAAATGCCTGTCAGAGCGTATGAGGTGAGTGTCTTTGTCAAAGACTTTAGTGCAGTAATATTTGATCTCTTCAGTAATAAAAGATCTGTATTTAATGATCAATTTTTTGTCTTTTGCAACCTTCAAAGAATGGATGATGAATGGCAGAGAATCTGCACCATAGTAAGGGAAGTCAAAGCATTTCCCTTCCGGTGAGATGGATGTTGTGATCCGACCGTGAGCCTTGAACTTGTTGAGTGCGTAGTCAAGAGATTGGATGACCTGCTTCCTGTAGCCAAGCTTTACCAATGCCTCTGCGCACATGCCGAAGTCCCTGCAGTAGAAATCAGTGAAGTGTCCAGAGCTGACCTGGAAGTGATTGTCTGTCTTGTTCCAGCAGGATCTGATGATAGCTCTTGAGATGTCTTCTTCAGAACCAGAATATCTTTTCCAACCATCCCTGCTCACTCGCCTGGCTCGCTTGAACATCCTCAAGGCTTCGGAGAGATGGATCAGTTTCATGATAGATTGCTCAATATCTCCATTGATCTTTCAGCCGTATCCAAAGGAACAAAGAGATGGTCATGATAGTAAGCTGAAACTGCATTGACACTTATCCCTTCTTCAGCAAGCTTAGCAGTTATCCTTGCCAGAAAACCCACTGTTTCAAGATCAGAATGTACTGTAAGAGTTATCATAGCCCAAACAGCAGAATATGGAATCGAATCTTTATCTGCAACAGCCTTCTCAATAATGATTGTAATCCCTTCTTTCTCCTTAAAGACCAACAAAGCATCTGATTTCAGCTCATCTGCTTGTTCTTCAGATACTGTACAGAAAACGAAATCTTTATCGACCAATACAGGCTTCATTGCTTTTAGCAGCTCATCCAAATCTTTTATTCCTACCATGTTAACGACCTATAGACATGTTATGAAGATAAAAACGCACCCGAGGGGAATTTCTTGCAAACGCCATTGTCGTTCGCATTTCGAACCCCCGACCTACTGCTTAGGAGGCAGTCGCGCTATTTGCCCAAAGGCCCTGCAGAGCATGACCAGTTACCAGGCTGCGCTACGGGTGCATGTTTTCGAGTAAATTGAAAATATTTATAAGGCTTTCTGGTGCAAAAATACACATGTACACACTGAAGGATAAACCCGAGGATTTTGTGGTCACAGAGCGTATAAAGCTTGATATAGATGACTCTGGAGAGTACGCATACTTCTGGCTGCACAAGCGGCAGTACACCACAATCAGGTCCATAGAGAAGATCAGCGGATTCTTGAGATGCAGACCAAAGGATATCGGGTTTGCAGGGAACAAAGACAAGCATGCTGTGACAAAGCAGGCAATATCGATAGTTGATCCAGGTAAACGAGTCACAGAGAATAGGTTAGAGGCATTCAATTCAGAAGGGATGCGTCTTGAGTACATCGGAAGGGGAAAGAAGCCGATAAGCCTAGGAAACCTCGACGGGAATGACTTCGATATCATAGTGCGGGACTGCGATAAAGAGCCTGCACAGGTCGCGCAGTTCATCAACTACTTTGATGACCAGAGATTCTCCACCAACAACAAGGCAGTAGGGGAAGCCATCCTGAAGAAGGATCTCAAGAGTGCCTGCGAAGTGATGGATGAGGATATCGTGAACTCGCATCTGGCAGAGAGACCTAATGACTATGTGGGAGCGCTGAAGAGACTGCCGCTCAAGATACGCATAATGTATGTGCATGCTTACCAGAGC
>JAUVBP010000168.1 GCA_030591125.1 Candidatus Woesearchaeota archaeon
CCAAAATTCAGCATATCGGTGTCAGTATTGAATGCGGAATTCTCTCCGATGTCAAGCGCCATCGGAAGTTCATATACCTTATAGACAGCAAATAGTGAGAAGAAAAGCAAGACTATGCCTATTGTCATCAGTGCGATACATCCGATGATGATGAGCAGACTCTTGTTTTTCATTTTTTTACTGTGCACAGAACTTGTATTATCATCTTGCTGTGGCGACCGCTGTTATCGTGCTCTCACGCAGCCCGGTGAATGAATCAGAGGGTACGCGTATCTGCAGTTCCAGGTTCAGCAGGTCGTTCGTATTGTCTGACCTGAAGCAAGGGCATACCTCTACAGATGTCGTCGGGACTGTTGTATATGACTGATAATCCAGCGCGGAAGCATTTGTCACACAGGTCGAACCCAGACCCAGACTGCCACAACTATCGCTCTCATTGAAGCCAAATTTCCATTCGTATATCGGACCGGTACCTCCCAGGAACTGGGCGGCTGTGTTGTTCGTCGAGATGTTGAGTTGGACATTCCTATTACCATCATTCTCTAGCCTAAGCCCTTCACCGACTGTCGTGAAGTTAGTGCAGTTACCGGGGTCGTTCAGGCCTTCAGAGTTCAACTGACAGTAGTATTTCGTCTCATTGACATATCCACTACCCCAGTCTATTGAAGATATGGTGAAATTGATCGATGCCCTGCTGGTTATGTTGAGCCTTGCCACTGCCTGCTCTGTTGTCGCGGCAGCAGTCATCTTATCACCCTTGAATGTTGAGTAGAATACCATTGTACTTGAGAACGCGACAGCAAGTGTGATGACTACGATAAGTGTCAATGCCTTATCTGAAAGATCCTCACTCATCTTAGCACCAGGTCAGTCCTTCCCCTTTTTTTTATTTTTTTGATCGTCTTCTTCCTCATCCTTCTTGCGACGCGTCGCGATAAAGTAGATGTTGAATATCACGAGCATCATCGCGATGGTTATGAGGACGACAGTCGAGACAGGTATCGGTGTCTCTATATCTGGAAGTGCTTCATGGACAATATATATCTTTCTGTTCTCTGTGCGGGTCTCATCACCATAATGGAGCACTATCTCCAAAGTATATTCACCTATAGGGATACCTTCAGTATTCCAATATAATTCAGACTTGCGGCTCTGCCATGGAAGGAGGTCAAACGGAGGTGTCTTGACTGTCGATAACACTTCAGATCCGTTCTTTATGCTAAGGTCCATGTAGACAGTATCTATCTGGTTGTTCCAGAGGCTCTCTATCTCAATCCCGAAAAGGTTCACTGTGTTGTTGAACATCTTTCTCGTGTAATTCACGATGTTGACATCAAATGTCCCTACCCTGAATCCGACCTTTTCAGTCTTCTTCTTACCTTCATAGAAAAGATCGACTTCGAGCATGTAGGTACCTGGCTTAAGTCCGTCACCTTCAATGATATTATTGAAGGTGTAACCTCCCGTAGTCTCAATGGCGAAATTGTCTGATTCCCTGGTCAGGACAGTCTTACCTTCAGCAGTGACTTTCATCTCAATCTTGGCAGTGCTAATGTTCAGTTTTCCTTTGTTGAATACTGTGACTGAGAGCGGAATCGGCTCTCCTTTATTGACATCTGGGATGCTCACATGAAGTTCAGCATAATATCCTGGGAATGGTACATCAATCTCGATGAAACCCCTTATTGTCGCTATGGTATTGACTGTTCCAGGACTTGCCCTTTCAGCGGCAGCGACGTACAGCCTGTGCTTGCCAGGCGGATCATAGTCATCAGGCAGGGTCAGGTATACACGGAAGCTTCCTTGTGTGTCGGAGTGCTGCAGCTCTTCTATCCGTGTGTATTCGCTCAATGGTCCTTGTGTATAGAAATCAAATGGTCTGTATGATGTTATGGAATAGTCAATCACGTATTCATAGTTCGGCACGAAGTTGACGTATGCGTCTGCAGGTGCTATGCCTATGGCTTCAGCGTTCAATGCCAGAAGGACAAGTAAGACTAGAGGTAAATAGAATACACACCTCTTCTTGTTCTCAGACAGCATCGTGCATTGTGAAATCATATGACTGTCGCAACTGCAGTCAATGTCGCTTCACGCACACCTGTAAATGAGTCTGTAGGTACCCTGACCAGAAGCTCTGTGTTTATCGTGTCGTTATCGTTTCCGAAGAAGAAACAAGGACAGATCTCAACAGAGACAGTACTTACATCAGTGTATGACTGATAGTTAGGGAGTGATGCGTTTTGAGTGCAAGTGGAGCCGGGACCTGGATCACCACAAGCATCAGTCTCGTTGTTTGCAAGTTTCCATTGGAATAATGGACCTGTCCCCCCGAGGAATTCAGCTGCAGATACATTTGATGATAAGTTGACAGCGACTCTCCTATTACCATCGTTCTCAAGTCTCAATCCTTCATTCACAGTCGTGAAACCTGAGCAATTTGCAGGGTCATTCTCACCTTCTGTATCTAACTGACAATATGTGGCAGTCTCATTCACGAATCCAGTACCCCAGTCGACTGTGTTGACGGTCCAGTTTATCGATGCTCTTGCAGTGATGTTTATCCTTGCTAGCGCTACGGGTGAGATTGCTGCACCAGTGACCTGCTCTCCTCCTTGTGTCATGAATATCATCAATCCACCTAGTGATATCACTATGGATATACCAAGAAGAATCGCCAGTGTCTTGTTTGAAAGATCTTCACCCATTTAGCTAACCTCCATCATTTGCTATGAACAGCTGTACATCTCCTGAATTATAATCTGTCTGCATAGGCTCACTTACAGGGCTTTTCAGTATGTGCAGAAATACCATCACCTTGTTCAATCCTGACTGTTGTGGTTCAGGACTCATCGAACTGGTGATCAGGACCCATGTGCTTGTTGCAGAAATCATCACTGTCAATATTATAAGAACTAGAGCTATTGTCTTAGATACATCGCTCTCTTTTTTCATGTTTCTGCCTCTTGATACAGTTTTCACTGTATCAGAGCATATTCGGGTTTTGTTATTATTTAAATCTTTCGGGTGTTACTTATTGTCTGAATCGCAAGAACAGCCGCTCCCGCAGTCTTTTTCCGCAGAATCATCTTTCTTGTCAGTAGGATCCTCTTTCTTGTCCTTTATGTCAACAAGCTCCAGCTCGAAATTCAAGGTCTTGCCTGCAAGCGGGTGGTTCATATCTATAGCAACCACATCTTTTTTCACCTTATCGATCCTTGCAGGGAACATCTGACCTGTTGGAGATTTAAGAGAGAGCATCATGCCTTCTTTCGGTTCTGGCTCTTTAGGGAGCATATTCCGTGGCACTTCCTGGACCCGTCTATCGTCACGGTCTCCATATGCCTCGTCAGGACCCAGCTTGATGTCCTTCTTGTCGCCTTTTTTCATCCCTGTGACATTTGTGTCAAACCCTTTGATCAGCTGGCCTGACCCTACAACGAATTCCAGCGGTTCACGGTCTTTAGAAGAGTC
>JAUVBP010000059.1 GCA_030591125.1 Candidatus Woesearchaeota archaeon
AAAGCAATCTTGAAGTGATCAATTATCATCTTGACCTGCCTGGGATAAAAAAGAAAATATTGGAAGCAGCATCCTGATTACTGCTTCTTGAGCTTGGCCCTTCGCCTCTTCTCCCATTTCCGGTATCCGACCCACACAGCGAGTATCACTATCACCGCTACGACAATCATGACTGCGCTCCTGCTCTTGGCCTCGCCTTTCTCTTCTGCAGTGTGGATCCTGTATTCCAGGGAGATCTCCTTCTCATAGTCCTTATTGTTTGCGTCCTTGAAAGTTATATGTATGGGAAACTCCAGGTTGCTCTTTGTCTCAGCAGTGTTGTTATTATTGAGGTATATGTCAAACTCGACACTCTCGAAGTCATCAGAGTCTATATTCCCTATATACTCCTTTCTTGCCGATACGACGGAGTAATCCTCTGTATCCTCAAGTATGACATCGAGGAATTTTATGTCTGTGACTCCCCTGTTGACAAACTTGAATGAGACCTCGCCGTTCTTCTTGCCTGCGATAAGGTCTGAACTATCTATAACTACATATAGATCAGGCTCAGCGCCCACTATGACTCCGATTATGATGTTCTTGGTGAACTCATTGTCAAGCTCATCCTTATATGTCAAGATTATCGGGAGCTTGTATACCCTTGATGTCGCGTCAGGATACGCCATGAGATCAAATGTCACTATCTCTGTCTTGCCTGGCTTTATGCTCTGGATCCGTTTCTCTCCTGAAGAAGACGTAGGGGCGAAAGGAAGAGCCTCAAAAAGCGCAGCTGATTCAGTACCTGTAGCTGATCTTGGGATGGTCGAAAGCGTGAGGTCGAGCTTTACATTCACGTCCTTCATCAGCGAGTCTGCAAGATTCTTCAGCTTGATATTCAGCTTTCCATTATTGCCGGGAGTTATCCTCTCTGGCTCGAGCTTGATACTGTCTACGACAACTGCAGCGTCAACACTCTGGACCCTAATCTCAAATTCATCGAGCTCTGTCCAGCTCTGTCTCTTGTGGCGATACTTCAGCGTGAGGTCATTCACACCTTCAGAAGCATCTTCATTGATGCGGATACGGTAGTAGAGGATGACTCCTTCTTCACCTTTCTGATGTCCTTGTATGGTTCCAAGATTGCGTATGCCATCATCGCTTCCCAATAGCTGGAAAGGATAATCTGTCATGAGCTGGAATTCAAGATCCTCTACAGGAGTGGATCCATAGTTAGTTATCATCCATCGCAGTTCCAAGTATTCTCCTGGTCCTACAGGATCAGGATCCTGACTTATCATCGAGACCCGTATGCTGTTTCCGCTCACGTAAGTCGCCCTGTCGGCAAGCACAGCCATAGCTGATAGCAGAAGCATGACCAGTATCATGATGGTTGTAGTGCATGCTCTTCTTGTGTATTGTGCATATCTCATTTTTTTGACCTCACTTTATTAGCTTGATTATTGGATATATTATCTGGTCTATTCCTGGTTTTTCTTGGACTCTCTGTTTTTCGTGTCATCTTCTTGACTTTTTTCCCCTGACTCAAGGGGTTAGGTATGTTCTTCTTTCCTTTGATTGTCCTGATCACAACCCCATCTTTCAGGAACTCTATCCTCTGAGCATGATGTGCGACATCTTTGTCGTGGGTGACCATTATTATTGTCTTATCCTCTTCAATATTGAGCTTCCTGAGGAAGTCCATGACTATCTGCCCGGTCTTGGAGTCCAGATTTCCAGTAGGCTCGTCTGCAAGTATGACTTCAGGATCATTTGCCAGGGAGCGGGCTATCGCGACCCTCTGCTGCTGCCCTCCTGAGAGTTCAGAAGGTTTGTGGTGCATCCTGTCCTCCAGGTCCACCATGTCGAGCAGATGCTCGGCGCGTTCTATCCTTTCATCAGCAGGCATGCCCTGGAATGTCATCGGAAGCATGACATTCTCAAGAGCTGTCAGTGTCTGGAGGAGATTGAACTGCTGGAAGATGAACCCTATGCGTCTTCCCCTGATCTGTGCAAGGTCGGATTCTGAAAGTTTTGATATGTCCTGACCATCAAGGAATATGCTCCCTTCTGTAGGTATGTCAAGACAGCCTATCATGTTCATGGCAGTGGACTTACCTGAACCAGAAGGGCCCATTATCGCCACGAATTCTCCGTCTTTTATTGTCAGGTCAAGCCCTCTCAGTGCAGGTACCTCTACCTCTCCCATCTTATACACTTTCCACACCTTCTTCAGGTGGATTATTGTAGGTCTTTCTCTGGCCATCTATCTGCACCTCTTGTCCAGCTCTGACCTCATGTGTCCGAATATGCCTGCCAGTTCTGTGAGTTGCTTGTGATACTTCTGGATTATCTCGACTTTCTTCCTGTCTTCTGTACTGAGCTTGCCCTGCTTCTGTTTATCCAGGATGCCTGGAATCACGGTCTTTGCAGGTGATAAGTATAGCCTTTCCATCGCATCAATCTTCTGGAGCATCAGGCAATATATGTCCTTGTCCATGAAATAGAACGATCGCTTGGTGCCGGGCTTCTTCACCTTCTTCACCATATACATATCCTCCAGCTGGCGCATCCTGGTCGATACTGAAGCCAGGCTGTACCCTGTGCGCTTCGCAAGGTCTTCCATCGCGACCTCATCAGGCTCCAAGAACAGGATACCTACCATCTGGCTACTGAGAGAATCCAGGCCGAAGCGCTGGAACGTGCCTGATATGAATTCTAGAAACTCTTTTTCAAACTCTTTCATCTTGGGGCGGGTCTCTGTATGCGGGTTGTCATTCTTTTTTTAGTATTCACTGAATATTCTGTTTTTATTGAATATTTGCTTTTTATTGAATATGCTGAAAATGTGGGCTGAACTGGTATATAAATGCTTTTAAAATAGGGTGTGCCTGTCAGGCCTATAAACAATAAATAATATAAACCAATCATTTCCTGGTTAAGGTGTGATATCAATATGTCAAGGATAAAGCGCCATAAGATCAAATCTCTGCGGCATAGCAAGCAGAAGAATAAACGGATGTCTAAGCAGACATTCATAACAATACTGATAGGAAGTCTCATGGTATTGAGCGTGTTCGGAATAATGTTCAGTGGATATAATTCTGGGGAGGCCTCAGATGAGTATAATGACCATAAGTTCAAGCGTATGCCGCTGGGATGGTATACTGAGGTCGATGGACAACGTGTGGAGTTCAAATATCTTCCACAGGAACTTGAGGTACTTGATATGAGCCAGGATGTGATAGATAGGGTCAAGGCGGCTCGGGTGATGTACCTTACATTTGATCCTAACAGCAAGATCGTCTCGAGTCTTGAGCTTGCAAGGTTTGAGCTAGCCAAGTCATTAGCGATGTCCTTTGGGATACAGACAATCCCGGGCATTGTGGAAGAAAGTGACCAGTATGACCTTCCTGTCGTAGGATGCGAGAATGCGACTGCGATGCTGCCAGTGCTCGTGTTTACAGAGGCTAACAGGACAGATGCATATATCTCTGACAATTGTATAGTGATAGAGACTGATGATCACTCTGCGGTCGCCATGAAAGACCGGCTCATCTATGGGATGCTGGACATAATACCTCAGGGAACTGGATCTGCTGAAGAGCGGTCTGAATATCCTGTCTCTGAAGAACCTATCATTGAAGACCCTGTTCCTGATGCGCGTGCGTCTGAAGAGCCTGCTCCTGAAGGCTGGGAGACTGAGTCTTGGGATTGATGAATCCAACTAATCATGACATCTGAATATATGGGGTTCCCTTATGCCAAAAGCCAATGAAGAGACATTAAGACGGCTCAAGAAGATACAGGATGTCGATGACGAAGACGCCCTTCTTGATGTTACCAGAAGCCATAAGGTAAAGAGCAGCAGAGCCCATGGCAGCAAGAAGTCTCATTCTCATAAACATATCGATCACAGCAAACACGTGGTGCATGATGTCCAGGAGGAGACCCCTGAAAAGGAGAGCGAAGAGAAGACCAGAGCAGACACAAAGAAACTCCTCATAGGGATAGGCATCCTCGCGGCAGTCTTTGCCCTGTTGTTATTATTGGTCATATCTGGAGACAAGACCAAACGGGAGCTCACTGTCGACGAGCTCCATGAGCTCAATCTGAAGGGAAAACTGGATCCATCGCAAGGCTATCTGTATAACGGATATTCCTTTGTCAAGTTCGCAGAGATCTGGCACTCCCAGGTACAGAAAGGGAATGTAATATATTCTGTCACGTTCAATAATGACCCGAAAAGTGTCGCGGATGTGCCACTTGAAGGCAGCCTGAGCAGCAGGTTCGATCCAGGCAGCAGGATATACATAACTTTCGACACTGATCTGGTGTCTCCCAAGCATGTAACTGTAGCAAATGCAGGGATATCACTCACCCTTGCAAAGGGATTCCAGTATCAGCTCACAGCGACCTGCACGAATAATGAGAGCAGACTCTGCCAGAAGAATGGGGTCGTGACCTGTGATGATAAGGACAAAGCAGTGATATATTTCAAGGAATCTGAAGATACAAAGGTAGTGCTGTCTGATAACTGCATCACTGTCCAAGGGCTGGGAGAAGAGATTGTCCGTGCAAAAGACCGCCTGTTATTGAGCTGGTATGGTGTGATACAGGATTAGATGATAACTCAGAATCTTTTTGTGTCTTTTAAATCCTATTTTTAAATCCTAACTAACCGTATCTTTGCTTCTCCGCTGAACTCTTCCAGCTTGTTGAACTTTAGAGGTATGATAGCATAAATAGGGAGTTTTTTAGTCTCTCCCGGCTGAAGAATAAAATTATTTTCCTCAAGCTGAATGAATGGACTCACTGTTCCAGTTATTGTTATATCAACTTCAATCGGCACATCTTTTGTGTTTGCCAAATTGATCTCTTTTTTAGCGATCGCTCCTGCTGCCGGAAGGGCGCCAAAATTCAAGTTAGCTCCTGCATCGAATCTTATGTGGTTAGCGTCCATAGTCTTGAGCTGTATATCATATATGGTCATATGTGTGATGGTATAGAATGAATAGTACATCAGTGTAGTCCCTGCACCTATGAAGAACACTAAAAGTATAAGCAGCGCAGTCGTCTTTAGGCTAAACTGTCCTTTTGTGTGTCTTGCTTTCTTTGTTGTCATTTTTCTATAGTATGATCTTCAGGTCAGGGATAGGACTTGTGTATAGATTATTGACAAATTCTTTGTTATTTATATCTATTCCTTTTTCTTTTTATACACTGCAAGGAATATGTTGACTGCTGTAAGTAATAATACCACTATTATCAACAGGATCGTCATAGTATTTGCATTTAACCCTTGTGATGAAGCAATTTCTTCTTCAGGTGCTTTTTCTGCCATTACTTGAGAGGTCTCAATAGGAGCTATGATGTCTATCTTGCCCTCTACGAAACTTCTTTTTTCCGCATAAAATACTTCTATCCTGACGTCATATTGTTTCTCTGTCAATCCAGATGTATCTATGAATGAATTGACAGTCTGTGTCTTCCAAGGATGTAAAGTCTCAGTGACACTTTTAGTCTTGATGCTGGTGTTATCATCGTATATGTGCAACTTCGCATAGATGGTAAGAGGATCATTCCATTCACTTTTGATCGTAGTCTCGAATAATTTGATACTTCCTGATTCAAGTTCGCGGGTGTAACTCAGGATCTTAATATTAAGTGTCCCTATCCTAAAAGTTCCGTTGAAATCCTCTGTCAGCTCATCAGTATCTATCTTTGCTTCTGCAGAATAATTCCCTGGCAGAAGTCCGTACGTATCAAATCTTGCTATTATGGTCTCCTTTGAATTGGATGCTATGCTTTTTGTCTCGAATGTCGCTGTACCGACCAGACTTTTTTCAATATTGTAAACCTCAACTGTTCCAGATGCCTGTCGTATGTCGTCCTCTCCAACATTCTCTATGTTTGCTGTAAAGTCCACAGGTTCATCCTGATTGGTATCTGAGGTATGGAAGGATATGCGTGGCAGTATCCCCGGGTAGAGCATCATAAGATCAATCCCTGCACAAGCACTCCCTCTGCCGCAGATCAGACCGCCGCCAGGACAATCTTCCAGGATACATATCCTCAAAAAACTCTTTCCAGGGTGCTCAAGCTTTTCAGGCAGGTCTATGTAGCCACTAACTGTAAACTTCCCCCCTTTTGGTATGTCCTCAAATCTGACCTGATCAAGGGTCACATATTTCGCAAGTTCGTCTTTTGCAAATACGCTATAACTATTGTCAAATGACCTGTGACCTATGCCTGTATAGCTAAAGAGGTATTTCTGATTAGGTATGAACATATCGTGTTTGTTCAGGTTACTTCCAGATATGCCTACAGCAGAAACAACGTGACTCATTGCCAAGAGCATAATCATCAGAAAAAAATAAGGGGTGCTTTTCATTTTTTAAAAATCAAGAAAAAATAAAAAATTTTTAGTAATTTTTCAAGAACTCAAACGTCACTGACGTTGTCTTGTTACCTGCAATACCTGCAGGTATTGACACGTTGATGTCGACAAATATCTCATCTTCTCCGTCTGCACCTGATAGGTTAGAACAGAGCAGCTGGGCTGAGTTGTCGAAGTCAAGATATGTATCGTTCTCGAAAGTCAGACCATCTGAACAAGCATTCTCAAGAGTGTATGCTTTCCATCCATATCGCTCTACACTCGCGCCGGTCTTTGTTCCGCCGTCAACGATGAATGTATCAGCTGTACTTGAGTTGATGGTAAGATTCACCAGATTGTTCCCTGAGTTCTCAAGCAGGAATTCTGTTGGGTTGTAGTCTGTTGTGTTATCCCAACAATCAGGAACGGTACCATCATCTTCTGTGCTCAGGTTACAGTCATCATCATTGGTCAGGGTAGAATTTCTGCTACCTTCTCCAAAATCAACGACCAGTTGTGTCAGCGTCACTTCTGTCAACTCTGTGATGTTTACGCGAGCAGTACCATCAGTTGTCGGTGCTGCACC
Source organism: Candidatus Woesearchaeota archaeon (assembly GCA_030591125.1). GTDB lineage: Archaea > Nanobdellota > Nanobdellia > Woesearchaeales > UBA11576 > JABMQF01. Next base: position 6,945 of record JAUVBP010000059.1, read on the forward strand.
AGAAATCAGGTTTGTCACCTGCGAAACGCCTCTCATTGCAAAGAACGTACCCGCGAGCGAGATTCCAATTGCGACAACAAGCAGTGTTGCCAAAGTCTTATTTGAAATTTCATCCATCTTGTCTAACCTCCTTTTCATTACCCTAGTATATTAATTGCTGTTTGCCCGCCTGTGCTCACAGGTACAGCAGG
>JAUVBP010000048.1 GCA_030591125.1 Candidatus Woesearchaeota archaeon
GATTATCAGATACAGCAGGTCATCGACCTACGCACCTCTCTGATCAACTCAAGCTTCCGTGCGAACATCCGTTCTTTCAATGACCGCTTCCTTGAACTGTCCCAGGAAGTGTCGCTCGCTTCCAAGCCTGTCGATGTAGAGATCAACCTGAACAAGAAGCCGTCTTTCAATCTTAATTTCAACCAGGACACGATGCCTCATGGGCCGAATGTCAAGCTCAAGAAAGCAAGGATAACTGAGAATCCTAAGATCCCTCACAAGGTCGACAAGCTGGTGTCTGATCCCGGACTGAAAGCGGCTGATGCAATCTCAAAATTAAGAAAAAGTTATGATGAGCATTATCTCACCAAGATCCTCAGTGTAGGGAACCTCGGTGTCAAGACAGAGCGTAAGCTCGTACCAACGAGATGGAGCATAACTGCTGTCGATGACATGATAGGCAAGCAGATGATCGAGGACATCAAGCGCTACAAGGAGTCTGACTATCTCGCGTTCTTCGGCGGCTATCTCGGAAACTATTATCTCATCCTTATGTTCCCTCATTGCTGGAGTTATGAATTGTTCGAGACGATTGTGGGAGAACGCACGAGCTTCAGCACTGATTTCGAATCATATGGTGGACGCAAGACCTATGCAGATAGTACTGCTGGTGGCTACTACGCAGCAAGACATGCCATACTGGAACAGCTGTCAAAGAGGAAGCGCCAGTCAGGAGTGCTCGCACTCCGTTTCATAACGAATGAATACTGGGCGCCTCTCGGAGTCTGGGTCGTGCGGGAAGCGACAAGGAAATCAATCTCATCAAAACCGATCGAGTTCGGCTCAAAGGAGCTCATGCTCAAGTACGCAAAGGCTTTTGTCAGGAAGAAGTTCAGCTTTGACCTTGATATCCTGCTCAGGGAGAGCAGGCTTATGGATATGATGGAGAAGCAGAGCCGTCTGCAGGATTTCTAGACCACATACCGAAGTATTTTCGGTTTCGCCCGTAATCCCTTTTGCATAAAACGAAATTTTGGCGGCAGACGTTATTTAAATCAACATCACCCCATATTCTCTATAAATCGCTAAGGGTGATATCTAATGTCTGATTTTCTAGTTATAGGTGCTGGCATCCAGGGAGAGGCCATAGTTTATGATCTTCTTCACAATGCGAGTGAGAAGAACAATGTTGTATTGGCAGACCCTGACAGGTCTAACCTTGATGGTGTCGTGGATAGGGTCGGTCCTGACAGGTTAAGGACTGTCCAGGTGGATGCGTCTGATGCAGGCGCGGCAGCAGTACACATGAAAGGTATTGATGCGGTGATCAGCGCAGCGCCATACGATCTCAATTACGATCTGGCTGAAGCAGCAGTACTTTCAGGAAAGCATTTTGTCGATCTCGGAGGAAATAATGCTATTGTTGAGAAGCAGTTCACTTTGGATTCCCTTGCGAAGAAGCAGGGTGCCAAGGTCGTGCCTGATTGCGGCATCGCTCCAGGTGCTGTGAGCATACTTGTCAAGAGAGGTATTGAGAACATAGGCATCCCGGATTACGTGAAGATACGTGTAGGTGGCCTGCCTCAATGTCCGCAGGGAGCTCTCAACTACATGAAGGTCTTCTCAGTGCACGGTCTTGTCAATGAGTACATGATGCCTACTGAAGTCCTCCGTCGTGGAAGACGCAGGATGGTGGAGTCTATGACTGGTATTGAAGATATGTTCTTTTCAGAGTTGGGTAAGATGGAGGCAGCATATACTTCAGGAGGGTCATCGACATTGTCCCAGACATATGAGGGGACGATCCAGGAGCTTGACTACAAGACCATCCGCTTCCCAGGCCATTTTAGGATAGTGCATGACTGGTGGAAACAGGGACTCTTTGATGAGACTCCGGGAAGTGAGGGTCTGTCCATGCGTGATAAGACTGAGCAGATGATCGAGGACATGATAGATTATGAGGGTCTGGACATGATGGTCATCAGGATAGAGATGGGTCGTGATGTCGGGACTGATCATGAGAGGCTGCTCGGATATGAGATGATCGACCGCTACGACACGAAGCTGGAACACTCTGCAATGCAGCGGACAACAGGATATTCTGCGTCGATAATCGCACAGATGCTGGTCAACAACACGATAAAGGATACTGGCGTACTCTACCAGGAGCGGAGCGTGCCTGCTGATGAGTTTGTCCGGCAGTGGAAGAATAGAGGTATTGTGCTGGAGCAGTATTGATTATTTTTTTATTTCTTTTTTTTTGGTGTTCCACGTCTTAGGTATTCTTCCATGACTAAGAAAAGTCGTTTGGGTTCTTCTTTTATGATGACTCCTGCATCTTTCCGCATGTTCCAGATGTCTCCGCTGTGCAGGTAGCCGACTCCTGCAGAGGTTGTCACATAATCTATTCCAAAATCTGGCATCTGGTCAGGATTCTCCAGATCATGCTCGCGCAGAAGCCAGACCAACCCATCATATACATGGCAATCGAAGAACCCGTCATCTTCCAGATGAGCGAAATTTACCTTTGAATGTCTCACGTCGCGTGCAATCAATTCGTCTTGGACTGCGTTCAGATTCTTATATCCTGCATCTTTCAGGAGTCTCTGCATCAGGACATGGTATGCGAAATTTGGGACTGTACCCTTAGGCACAGGATACCCTCTCCTGAGCTTAAGGTATTTTGAAGGTTTCTCTATGCTTGATGAAGAAGCATGTGGTGAGTCATCCAGTAGCATATTTCTCTACCTTCCACCCTTGCATTCAGCATACATCAACTCTACTTTGTCATCGAACAGTATCTTGATGTAGTTCTCCTCAAGCTTCTCTGTCACGACTCCAGTTGCTGTCTCGAACAGCACTATCTCGCCGACCTGATACTCTGCTGTGGGCTGGAAGTTTACAGGTGATGGGATCGGTCGTTTCTTGTATTTCCAGAAATCGATACTCTTTCCTGTCTCTTTCTCTTTGATTATCATGAGTAATGCTTTGTATGCTATTCCCTCGAAGTTCTCTGGACTATCTTTGGATGCTATCTTTACCTGCCCTTTCCCTTGTTTAGTGAGCTGTGCTACTTTCTTGTCCAGGCTTGCAGGACTCTTGTACCATCCTCTGTCGAGTATGTATCTGGACATCGCTTTGAAGGCGAATGCAGGCACATGTCCTTTCGGGCACATGTCACGATACCTGCTCAGGGTTTCTGCATAGATCTTCTTCTCTATCTCTCCCAGGCCCATGTCTGCAGGATGCTTTCCCCATCTTTTAATTATCTGTGCATTTTCTTTTCTCTTGATATCGGCCAATCTCTTCCTTTCTTCAATCGCTTTTCTGGCTGCTTCCATTCTCTTCCTGTCGAACTCTTTCTCTGCCGCTTTTCTGTTGGCCTCTGTTTCCTTCCTTCTCTTGGTAGCTGCTGCTTGCAACTTTCTCCTATTCTCTTCTCTTATTATGAGTAGTTCCTGGGCAGTCTTTTTATTCTTGACCGGAACAGGTATAGGTGCAGCATCTTTGTAATCGTGAGGGGTATGCTCGACGGCCAAGGGTGCGGGTGGATGGTTAGGTCTGGTCTCTTGAGTGTATTCGGGTGCTGTACTGGCTGGCTCTGTTTTCCTCACGTCATGCTCCATGAACAGTTCGGCAAGGAGTTGGCCTACACTGTCCTGGCTTTCTATATTGCTCTTGCTGAAAAGGGGTATTGATGGAGCTTCTCTTTCCTCGGTGAAAGGCAGGTCAGGAGGCACCTCTTTCTCTTCAGGATTATCCGCTTTCTGGATCCGTGCAGTATATTCTCTTGCTTTCTTCGCCGCCTCGAATAAGGGAGCGGGGACTGTGCGAGAATTTCCTGTATGGAAGAATTCTATTATGTGCGTATCGAGATGACTTCCCAGGTCTATTGAAGCATCGCATATTGCCTGATATACTGAGTTATAATTCCCGTTATTGCTGCCAAGATTCTTATGTATTGCATCTATCTGCGTCTTGAACAGGTTTGGGACTACTGGGAATTCTGGATTGGCCTTGACAAACTCATCGATATGTCTTTTATCTGCTTCTTTCACATCACTCACCTTATTGTGCTCCGGAATGCCGTCTTATAGATGCGTTGAGTGATGATGTGTCCATGCCCACAATGCCGCTCATCCCGAACTTGTTCCTCACAGTGTCATGCTGCAACCCCTCTACATATTCCCGCTCGACATACTCACCATGCTTTCCTGAATACTGTGCGACGAGTATCCTGCCTTTTCCGCTCTTGTCAAGCACTGATCCTGCATCATCACTGAAGACAAGTATCTGTCCTGGTATGTAGTTCAGGCTTGCAGCGTAATGCATCGGTGAATGTATCTGCATGGATTCGACCTTTGCCAGCTGTTCATCAGTGATCCCCATATGGGTCAGGACGAGCTTGACTGCTGCCATGTAGACATCCGCATCGCAGTCATCTTTGATTTCGGCAGCTTGTCTGAACCTTCTTGCGCTGCAGTATTGCCGTCTTGCAGATTCATTGCCTGCTTTGTTTATTGAATCATAACTGGTATGTTCCACCACTCTCTTCAGCCATGCATTGAATGCGAAGCTGGGCACTTTGCCCTCAGGTAAGGTCTCTGGTGAGGGATATCCTAGCTTGTCACTGAGCCTTTCCCTTGCATCAGGTGTCCTTTCCCATACGCGGAGATCTCCATTCTTCCCGACCCTTCTTGCTGTCGCATTGAGTGTCCTGAGTATGTTTTTTGCTGTGGTGTATAGCGCCAGAGGGACCTGTCTGCTCCCTAGATGGTATCTTGCTATCTCTTCAGGAGTAGGCCTGGGACCGGAAGGCAGTTCCGCACTTATCATGCTGTATGCTCGTCCTACACCACCTCTCTTGTCAGTTATCTCTTTTGCTATCTGGTCGACCAGATAGGAGAACTCTGTTGCAGGGACGTTCCTGCCTTCAACTCCTGCGTCCACTATAGAATCTATATTGTGTTTCTTTTCATCGCCCTGGGACACTGACATCACTCCTCAACTTGATATTTTTTAGTAAAATGGGTCATTTAAATATTTTTAGTCACTCTTTTAAGTGCTGATACACAGATATGAGCAGCAGCACGACAAACACTATCAGTGCTATATTGGCAAGTACCAGCACCATTATGCTGAAATCACTCTCTCTTGGCACTGTCGCTTTTGGCGGTGCAGGGATGGGTATTCCGGGTGGTGGCATCTGCACCACCACTTCTGGCTCATCCGCGAATAGGAATGTAGTATCCCTTCTTGGGTTTGTGTAAGGCTCTACTGAACTCTCAACATAGTATTCCTGGACAGCCATCCCTGTTGTCATCCCACAACCTTCTTTCCGGAAGCTTATATCTCTGCTGATTGATTCTCTTCCGAAGTTATAATCTACCATGACATGTAATGTGTGCCTTCCATCAGGAAGTCCTGACACATCAAGCACTCTTGTCTTTGCATAAGTATGATCATATCCATCTATCCCATACAGGTCGAACCTGTCCATGAACAATGTCCCTATGCCTGGATGCGTGACTGTCAGCTCGACATCCTCCTCTTCCTCTTCTCCTGCATTGGTTATCTCTATGCGGAATGTCACGTCCTCTTCGCATTCTGCATCACTCACTCTCAGGCTGTCGAACACAAGCTCATGCTCTTCCCTCTCGACCTCTATGTCGATCTCCATCCTGACGCTATGCTCTACACCATCCTGGTCCTCGCCCACAGCGCGTATCACAAGATCATAGTCCTGGAATGAGCTTGCGTCATCAGGGATAGTCAGCCTTAGCCTCACGCTCCTCTCATTATCTGCTCTCACTGTGACCCTGCCAGAATCATCATCGATGTCATCACCATCATCTATCTCATCGATGAAAGCATATACTTTCACATCTTCGATATCGTTCTCAGTGTCTTCATCGAACGTATTCTCTAGCGTAACGCGTATCCTAAGTTCATCACCTGGATCCACATGAAGATTGGAATTGTCGCTGCTGGTGCTCAGCACCTGCCTCCCGTCTATTGTTATCTCTACCCTGTCGATATCCAGCTCTGAAGCAGCAACAGTAGCTGCAAAGAATACGCCCATTATGAGCATCAGTGTCGCTATGAGTATGAGTCTCTTCATGTCTACCCCCTGGTGACAGTTAGTCTGTTGAAGTTTAAATACTTTTTCGAGGGTTTTTCGTCTAAGGTCGGTGACGAAATGACATAGTTAATTATATATACCTGCAGTTTTTTGGTTGTGATTTGTGTTTAAGATGGGCGATCCAGAATACAGAGACCTCCAGCAGAGGGTGAATGAGGAGCGTTGGAATCCTGGACCTATCAGGATACCTGTGCCAGAAGCTCTTGAGAAGAAGGTGAAGGAGTTTCTTGTTATAGGTGCGTGCTACGCGGTTACATTCTCGATGCTGTTCAGCACCATGACATATTTCAGCACGAAAAAACACCTGTCTGATGGGAATCTGAGCTGTGAGTATAAGGATGAGTATGTACTCGCTTTTGTGACTCCGAAAGGTGTGTACGAGAACGCCAGTGCAGTGCTGAGTATGATGACATATCCCGGAGTTCTTGCAGCATATGCGCTGAACAGTGATTGTGAAGACCCTGCTGAGCATGTTGATCAGTAGAAACATTTTTATTCTCTCCTGACACAGTCCTCCTGTTGAGAGTATGGTACGTAAATACAGGATATTGAGAGAGGGACGGCGCTACTTCATCTTTGAGGGAAAGCCGCAAGGGAGTGTGGTTGAAGTGCCTTACAGGTTACCTTCTCCTGAAAAGGATCCTTACCCTGCGCAGAGCCTATCTTCTACAGATCTGGTGATGGCAGTCCTTGGACTCTACTATGACAACAGGCAGGTGCTTGATTTCTATTCAGAAGTCGATGATAAGGCAGTCAGTGCTGCTAAGAGCTTGAGCGCTATGATCAATCTTGAACGTATGCCAAAATAATTACTTCAGTATTGTTGAGTCAAACCATTGTTCCTGGAAGTGTGTCCTTACCTTTATCTCAGTATCACTCACTTCATGTCCATCAGGTACTATGACTAGCTTATCATCATCGTCATTCATCCTGTGTATCACTGCCACACATCTGCCTGTGTATTCCTCTACTGCTTCATACACTCCAAGAAGATACGCATCAAGCTCTTCTCCATCCCCGCTCATCACTCCAGGGACATAGCCATAATTTATAGGGTAGTCAAACCCGTGTTTTGGGTGCTTCGAGCCTAAAGGTCTGTCTATATGTATGGTGATCATCTTGTTGAGAAATGAGGTGGCCTTTATCTGTTCACTCATTGAGCTTCTCCTTCATCTCTTCCAATTCCTTGAGGAATCTGCTCAGTGTCTTCTCGACATGCTGCGGCTGTGTGCTCAGCACAGATGCTGCTTTCTCTAATATCTCTTCATCACTGATATTGTCTTCACCTGCACTCGTCATCTCTAGTTCAGAAGCATCAAGTGGTTTTTTCTTCTTCACTGCCTTGCGTGCATTCTTCCACTTCTTGAATATCTCTTCTGCACGTGCAGCGACCTTGTTCTTCTCTACACCTAACAGCGAGGCAACTTTTGATAATGTCTCTGCCTCGTGCTTCTCGACCTTGTGCACTGCCTCGCCTGCGACAAACTCGAGCCGCACTATCCCGTCCTGCAGCTTGCTGCTCTTCAGGAGCTTTATCTCTCCTGTCTCGCCAGTGGAATCAAGATGTGTCCCTCCGCATGCCTCGACATCGAAACCAGGTATGTCCACGACCCGTATCATCTTGCCCGGCACTGCGCCGCCTTGGTATAGCACAAAACCATATTTCTCCTCTGCTTCTTTTCTAGGTATAAGGCTCTTCTCGATTGCAATGTCCTGCTTTACGACAGCATTCGCTTCTTTCTCTATCTGGTCCATCTCTTCAGGAGATAGTGGATCGTAATGCGTGATGTCTAATCGTGATTTCTCAAGTGTCTTTGCTGCGCCTGCCTGCCAGATGTGCATCCCTAATACTTTCTTGGCAGCTCCGTTCACTATGTGTGTCGCGGTGTGGTGCTTTGCGAGCTGCATCCTTCTCTGTGAGTCAACAATACCCTTCACCATGTCTCCCTCAGCAACATTGCC
>JAUVBP010000073.1 GCA_030591125.1 Candidatus Woesearchaeota archaeon
AACGAGCAGATAGACCAGGTAAAATCAGGAGACAAGGTCAAGATAATGAAAGGCTATGTCGGAGAATTCCAGGGCGAGCTTCAGCTCACTACAGGGAAGTTCGGCACGCTTGAGGTGACCAAAGGCGATGCGCCGAGCGAACCGGCAAAGGAAGCTACTGCAGAGCCTGCTCCAGAACCAGCACAGGAAAATACTGAACAGGCACCTTCTGGACCAGCTCCTGAAAAAGAGCCTGAAGTGAAGAAAGAGCCTGACCAGACACTTGACGTCGAGGAAGAAGACCTCAGCTGAGTCACCAAAAGGTATATAAATAGCCCTAAAATACTTCTCAACACCTAATTGGGTGGGTATATCAACCGTGGCAACTGGTCTTGCTCGGTTGGCACGCGCAACCCAGTGCCGTTTCACATAAAGTTCAACGGCACGCAATAACTTGGGGCGGTAGCTCAATCTGGGAGAGCACACGGCTGAAGACCTGAAAAAGGCAGATACCGTGGTGTTCGGGGTTCAAACAACTGGTTACGCTAAGCGGAACTGATTTGAAAGTCCCCGCCGTCCCATTTCATATTCTTATTCAGATTCAATCTACTGAGTAGACTGAAATAGACGGAGGGGGCCAGCACCTACGGGGAAACTTCAAGCTCTGCTTGAAGGCTTTGACGAATAGAATGAGTCAAAGAGCGTGTCCCCGCCGTCCCATTTTATTTTCTTTTAGAACATTACAGAAATAGAAGCTTCACTTTTTCTTCTTCTGAGACTCAGCATGCCGCTCAAAGCTCTCAGGCACATCAATCACATATTTTCCTTCAGCAAGCTTGAACACCACAGGATTCTCTTTATTGAACAGCTGCACCAGATCAAGCTCAAACTTCCCTGGTTCAGGCACTCGCACAGACTCCAGGTCAAGGACTACTGCCTCATCACCTTCCTTGTCCGCACCGACAACATCAAGCACATCCTCTTCTATCTGGAGTTTCTGCTCTGTAGTCAGATTAGTATTTATCGTCTTCGCACGCTCTATTGATTCCTGTTTGACAAAGAACCAGAGTCTTGAGCCGCACGCACATCCTTTTTTCAGAAGTGTAGAATCGCCATCATCATGGAGTTTACCGCATCTTACGCATTGGTGTGGCATTTTTTAGTCTCTTAACCTTTATTCTTCTTTTTCTTGGATGGCCTCTTGGCCTTGACTTTCACATCTGTAGTGAAAAGCTGTATCTTATTAGGATCTTTCTTGATCTCCTTGACTACTGATGCAGGCCCTACTATGGTAAGGCCTTGCCTGTCACCCAGGAGCATGTTTATGAAATGCTGCTTTGCCTTCCTGAAGAAAGCCATGTTCTGTGATTCAGGATATATGACTGCAAGTTCAATCCCTTTGAATTCTGAATTGATCTCTTCCATGGTGGTCTTGATCAGTTCGGTCTCTTCTTCCTTCCGTAGACGGCCTTCCAGGAGGACAATCTTGTTCTCTTTCACTGCATTCAGCAGCTTCCGTATCCTTCCTATCGAACTGAGACCTTCAATCTCAAGGTATGGAATAAATTGTAGTGTCAATCCCATTTTCTGCTTTCACCCTGCCAGCACGAACAATGCTTCATAGAACTCATCCATGTTCTTGCCCTTTTTTGCTGATATCCCTATTACTTCATACTGGGGGAATGCTGACTTGACCTTCTTTATCTTCGACCTCTTAAGGTCGATCTTGTTTCCCACCACAAGGACAGGTATGTTCCGTGCTGCCAGATTCCCTATTATTGTTATATTGACCTGTGAGTATGGGTCTTTTGTCGCGTCAAGGACTACCAGGACCACATCCATGGTGTCCAGCCACTTGATCGAGTCTATGACGCCTCGGGTCGCCTCTTTTGCCCTGCGCTTTGACTCTGATTCAGACAGTCCTTTCTTCATGAAATCTTCATAATCTATCCTTGTGGCTATCCCGGGAGTGTCGACAAGGTTGAACATCAATGATTTTCCATCTTTCTCTACCTTGACGCTCTCTTTGACCTGTATCTCTCGGGTCTCATGCTCTATGTTAGAGACCAGTCCCATCTCCTCACCTATCCAATCCTGGCAGATGCGGTTGGCAAGTGTTGTCTTACCACCATTGGGAGGGCCATATAGTCCTATCTTTAGCTGCTTTCGCTTCCTGAAGATATCTTTGAAGACCTTTTTTATGAATTTCTTGACGAGATTTATCATTCAAGCACCGTGTGGTTATTGTCGCTTGCTTCGGCGATGCTAACAGTCCAAAAAACTTGATGTCGGTTTATATAGTTTTCGGTTGATTTCTAATTGGGTTCATACCCTGATGCTTTGCATCGGTGGTTGACGCAATTAGGACTAAAAATCCCAAACATACTGAATACCACAGAACCTGCTCTGGGGGGATTTTTTATTAATTGACAAAAGAAAAAGAAAGAATTCACCTGAACTTGAGACTACTGCTGACTATATGCTTCACCAGCTTTACATCCTTCTCTATGACTTCGCTGCGGAGTTCCATCCTGGCAGATGCCTTTACCATCCGCGTGAATCCGACCACCATCCGGGGAGATATCTCTACAAGATATCTGTCCTCATTCTCCTTTATATCTGCGATGAAGTCGACGATCTCCTGCTCAAATCTTGAAGGTAGTCTTACATCAGGGATTGCATGGGCTCGTTCAATATAAGAACGCAGGAACTCGACCTCACGCGGGTTCAGACCCTGCTTCTTCTTCTGCAGCAGCGCTCTGGTGACTTTCTTGAACTCCGTAATATCATGCTTCCTGACAAGGAAAGTCAGGTGGAACCGGGATAGCAATGCCGCGTCAAAAGGCAGCTGCTTCTTCAGGCCGTCGACAGTTGTCGCTGTGAACTTATCACCTTTTGGGTTGGCTGTCGCAAGTATAGATATACGGGCATCAAACTTATATGAATGGCCCCCTTTATCATAAGAGACAAAGCCTTTCTCCATAGCATTGTAGAGGCTGGCTCTTGATTCTTCCTTCATGAGGTTGAGCTCATCTATAGCGCATAGGCCCTTGTCAGCCATGGGAAGCAGCCCTTTTATGACCTCTTTTCCCTTGACCGTGACCGCCAGGCCTACACCTGACGTGCCTGATCCTAACCCCATCGATGACACTTTGGATATGTCTGTCGCTGCACTGAGTATCTGTGTCTTGCCAGTGCCAGGGTCTCCAAGAAGCAGTATGTGTATGTGCTCTGGCGTGAATAGCTGGAGAGCCACAGAGCTCTTCACATTATCAAAACCGACGATATTCGGGGCAATCATAGATGCACATTTATCATGCACTACAGCCGAGAACTTCTCGAACATGAAAGACTCTGTCTTGATCCTTATCGAGTCATTGATTTCCGATGCCAACTCCGCTACATCAGGGGATCTGCTCTTGCTGACCACTTTAGGTATGAGGACATCATTGAGCAGTCCTCCGACAGAGAGAGGTTCCTCCTCCACTATTATCTTTCGTTCCTTGATAAGCCCTTTCAACAGCCTCTGCTGTTTCTTTGATACGTGACCCTTAAGAGAATCAAGCATCTCGTCCTCATCAGGAGATAGCTTCCTTAGTCGCCTTACGACATCGATTATGTTTGCCATATTAACATGAGAATAAACAGACGTGATATAAAAAGATTATCACAGGAAAAGATCATTACAGGTCTACTGCCCTGGCGGCGCTTGCTGTTGTGGAGGCGGTGCTGGCTGTGTTTGTGGAGCCGACGCCGGTTGTGCTCCTGCCACCTTCTGCTGCGCCTCATGTATGACCATATCTGCAGTCTTGTCATCCCAGCCGATCTCAAGAAGATGTGTCCTTACCTGATCCCAGTTATAACCTTGTGTCAGGACCTTTTGGACATATGCTTTTAGTTCTGTGATCTCAGGACTCTCGCCACCTGCAACAGGGAGTTCTGGAACTACGGGCCCTGCTTCACCGGGCTTGGCCCCTGGAGCACCTGCTCCAGGTACAGTAGGTTTCTTGCTTCCGCCTTTCAACAGGACAGCAGCAGCCCCTCCGAAAAGTACGACAACTGCGACAGCTGCAGCGATGAGCATCATGCTCGTGCTCAGCCCCATCATGCCGCCAGGCGACTCCTCAAGGACTCCCTGCTCATCCTCAAAACCTCCTTCTGCAAGATGGTTCTCAAGCAGTCTCTTTTGGGAGCTTGTGAGCTCGTCCAGGCAACAGGAAAGGTCCCCATCTATAAGCTGCTCAGGGGTTGACAAGGTGTTCAACGCACCACAATATTTCGCCTTGAACATGGAATCGCAATCTACATTACCTCCACGTTCCACTAGTTTCGACTCAAGTATCTCAAAATCTCCGTTCATCGCACCTTCAGATATCGCGCGTGGTGATGGATTATCGACCAGCTTCGTGAACGTGTCATAATCAGGGAACTGGACCACCACATCCTCCATGGTTAGCCCTGAACAGAAATCGACCATCTCTGCGACTTCCCAACCGGTGCTTGACTTGACCGCCTGAAGAGATAAAGGCTGTTCTGGATCATTTATCACTATACATATACTTGATTGGGTCACCTGGCCGAACAGGGCCGAGCTCTCGAGCGCAGTCTGTAATTTGGCCTTTGCAGTCTCTGCATCCAGGACAACATGTCCAGTGAGGCTCACAGAATTGGTGATGACAAAATAGAGGCCTAATACTATCATTATCATGAATAGCCCATGCACAAAGAATGCCTTTGTCCGTTCACCTGTCTTTTTCATATGGGTACATCCCGCATAATTTTATGTCTATCAGTTTAAGTCTATAAACTTTATCTTTCCTGTGACTAGACGCATCAGGATTTCCTGTAATTGGTCTATCTTTACACGTCTCTGCTCTGTCGAATCCCTCTCGCGTATCGTCACATCATCATTCTCAAGCGAATCGAAATCGACTGTGACGCAGAAAGGTGTTCCGAGTTCATCCATACGCGCATACCTTCTCCCGACACTTCCTGATCTGTCATAGAAGCAGAAAAGGTCATTTTTCAGCATAGTATACACTTCCTTCGCCTTATCATTGAGCTTGTTCACCAGAGGGAGTACTGCCACTTTGATAGGTGCAAGCAGGGGATGCAGGTGAAGGACAACATTCCCCCTTTCCTTATCATCATCATATGCATCGAACATGAACATAAGGAAGCTCCTGTCTACACCGAGACTGGGTTCTGCAACGACGTGGGGGACGATCTTCTTCTTTGTCTCCTCATCAAATATGCTGAGATCCTTCTTGCTGTGTTTCATGTGCTGCTGAAGGTCGAAATCACCTCTGTCAGCTATTCCCTCAAGCTCTTTCCATCCCCAGGGGAACATGTACTCGAGATCCCAGCAATCAGAAGAGTAGTGTGCGAGCTCATCTTTCTTGTGCTGCCTTACCCTGAAACCTTCCTTCTTGGCTCCTAGGCTGAAAAACCAGTTCAACTCTGTGGCGAGCCAGTAAGCATGCCATGGACTCTTGATTATCCCTTTGTCAAGCGCTTCTTTGATAGTCATCTCAGCAGCGTCTTTTCCAGTCTCCTGCATCTCTGCAGAATAGATTGTCAACGGATCCTGTATCACTTCATCGATATAAGGACATTCTCCTGCCTTATCTGGATGTATGAAGTATTCGATCTCCATCTGTTCGAACTCCCTGCACCTGAACAGGAAGTGCCTCGGAGCTATCTCGTTCCTGAATGCCTTACCCATCTGGGCTATGCCACAAGGGAGCTTCAGCCGTGATGTATCAAATACATTCCTGAATTGGGAAAATATTATCTGGGCAGTCTCTGCCCTGAGGAATGCCTTTGAATCATCATTTTGCACTGGACCGACAGTTGTCGTGAACATGAGATTGAACTGCCTTGGTTCAGAAAGATCATTGCCTTTGGGAGATTTCACATTGTTTTCAGTTATCAGCTTACCGAGATCTTCTGCACTGAGCCCATCTGCCTGTATCCCTAATGCCTCTTCTATGATATGGTCTGCCCTGAACCGCTCATGGCTCTTGAGGTCTTCAACAAGTATGTCCCCGAACTGCTCTGCGTGTCCTGAAGCAACCCATACTTTCGGGTTGGATATTATGCTGCCATCCATCCCTACCAGATCCTCACGGGATTGTACATG
>JAUVBP010000074.1 GCA_030591125.1 Candidatus Woesearchaeota archaeon
GCCCTGCGCTGGATGCGCTTGGCAAGCTGGACCCGGTCCTTGAGCTTTGCAGTGCAGTAGTGGACTGAGTAAGAGAAATGCTTTGCAGCATGGCGCAGGAGTTCTTTCGCCAGCTTCTCTGAACCCTTGATCCCGTACGATAACCTGTCTTTGGTCTTATAGCCAAGTTTTGTAAGCTTGCTTGCTTCCGCATCCGAGACCTCAAGCTCATTCAGGTTGAGGAAATTCACCTTACCGTCCATGAACTCCATGAGTCCGAGTGTCTGTGCTTTCATGTCAGGCAATACAGGTATCTCTACACCCACATCCCAATCGAACCCGGTAGCGTTGCTGATCCTGGGCCACAGCTTCCTGTCCCACAAGTCAGGATGGAAACGGATCTCATCAAGACCTGCATCGTAGAGCATCTTGAGATTCTTCGGTGTCGCCAGGTCGAAAGATGTGTATAGGTGTATGTGAAATTCCTTGCCGAAATGCTTCTTCAGACCCTTGATATAAGCGACAGTCCTGCGCATCTTCACCAACGGGTCGCCTCCTGTGATCCCCGCACCTTTCGCAGTGCACAGTTCTGCCTCTCTTATGAGCTCGCCGATGTCTGACGTGGGCCACTCATTCGCGAAGGTGACATCCTTCTGGAACTTCCTGTCAGAGATAGGACAGTAAGAACAATGGCGTGGACAGAGCCCTGTGACAAACAGGACAAGCTTCTCTCCCTTTACGCATAACCTGCATCCTTTTGCGAGAGTGCCTGCACGATGAGAATGATGCTTGGTAGGTATGACTTTTTTCATCTTACGGCTCACAAGAACATCTTCTGATAATTCATGAACACATTATTTGCTGTGTCTTCCACAGTCAGACCTTTCACTTCGGCAATCTTCTTGAGAGACTCCACGACAAAAGCAGGCTCGTTACGCCTGTCACGGAACGGCGTGAGATAAGGAGAGTCAGTCTCTGTGAGAAGCTGCGAGATGTGGGCAATATCTATCACTGTCTGGAAATGCTGACTCCTCACGACGTTGGTAGGGATCGAAAATGACCAACCATGACCTGCAGCCCTCCGCACAAGGTGATGACGCCCAGAGAAACAATGGAGGATGATCTTCTTTGCGCTTGAAGACTCCAACATATCCAGCACGTCATTCTCTGCCTTTCTTGAATGTATGATGATAGGCAGGTCCATCTTCTCTGAAAGGTCTATGAACCTCTGGAATATCTTCTTCTGCATGGCCCTGTTCTCCCCGTTCTTGTAATCAAGGCCGACTTCTCCAAGCGCGATAGGACCTGATTTGCTTATGAACTCAATCTCCTCGTCAAGATCGTAAGGCTTGAGTTCTATAGGATACTTGTCTTCTCTTGCTTCAGTCTCAAGAGCATCAGGAGGATATATCCCCAGAGCAGGCTGCACGATATCATACTTCTTCGCAAGATCAAGCACTATCCTGTTGGTAGAAGGATCGACACCATTGGCAACTATCGCCTTTACCCCTGCCTGTCTTGCCCGCTCTATGGCTGCATCCAAGTCAGTCTTGAAAAGGGCATGGTCCAGGTGCGCGTGCACGTCTACAAACATTGTCATGGATAATAAAGAACTGGCAGGGCTTTTAAAGGTTACTAGTCCATCTGTTCGTCAGGCCTCACGACATGGATGCTTTGAGATAAAAAAGGACGGAATGTCTTCCACAGTCGGGCAACGCGTTTGCGCATCATGATCTCATCATCGCAAAATTCTGAACACACCCCTATGAGATACTTGACAGCATCCGCATGGACAAAGTTCTCCATGTAAAGCCTGTTGACAAGGTCAAACAGCGCAATGAGCTCGTTCTTCTCCTGAGGGCCTGACTCAATCATGCAATCGACACACTGCATAGCCTCCCTGTAACGGCATTCATCATAATTCCATCTTGCCATGGCAGCTATCTCAAGCGGTGGACCATACCTGACATCACACCCCTTATCTGAATATACCTGATCATTAGCCAAGGCAGAAGATCCCTCAACCCTATTTTCCAATGCTGAGATCATCTTCTGCTTCCTGTCCTTGAATGCATCATCTATATAGAATACGCTAGCTCCATCACCTGCAGTAGATGCGGGGGATTGCTCTTTTTTCAGGTACCGACTCAGTTCTACAATATCGCCCATATCAACCCACTAAATTCGCATATTACGCGGCATAGCGCCCTATTTAAAGTTAACTTTTAAAGCAGTCCTATTTAAAAGGGGTCAACAACAACATTTATAAGAAACTGCAAAATAACAGGGACACAGGAAAAACCGGCCTAAACACCGGGAATCTGGCGAATAAGAGTCGGAAAAACAATAAGCAGAGACAGAAAATAACGTAAATATACACATAAAAGGTGATGGTAATGGCAATCGTAGGATTTGAGTTCACGAAGATCAATGTTGAAAGAAAAGATGTCGCAAAAGGCAAGATCAACATAAGCAATAACGTAGCGCTTGTAGCGATCAAGAAGAGCGACCTCAATCTAGGGACAACAAAGCAGAGCGCTATCAAATTCCTCTTTGAATACAGGTCAATATATGAGCCAGATTTCGCAAAGATCGAGCTTGGCGGAACGATAACCTTCCTCACAGATGAGAAGAACTCCAAGGAGATCCTCACAGGATGGGAGAAAGAGAAGAAGATAAAGAAAGAAGTGGCAGAGAAGATCATCAATGCCATATTGAGCAAGAGCAACATACAATCGATACTCCTGAGCAACACAGTCAACCTTCCACCACCTGTACCCATGCCGAAGGTCACCATAGCACAAGGACCCAAGGGAAAGCCAGATGAGAAGAAGGACGCGAAAAAAGAGGAACAGAAAAGCCTCAAGAGCTGAACTGTATAATATCTAACATATCAAATCATTTCTTTCATAGGACAGGAGCACCATGACATCCGAGATAAGCCTAAAAGTCGCAGAAGCTATCCAGGACGATGTCAATAAAGGCATAGTCAGGGTAGATTCCGGCCTGATGCATCAGATAGGCGTCAGGAGCGGAGACATCGTCGAGATAGAGGGAGAAAGGAAGACGGTAGGCATAGTCGACAGGGCATACCCCGGAGATATAGGCCTCAACATCATACGGATGGACGGCATCATCAGGAGAAATGCCAAGACAGGCATAGGCGAGATCGTCAAGGTCAGGAAAGCAGAGGTCAAGCCCGCAAATAAGGTCATCGTCGCTCCTGCGAGAAAAGGGATCATGATAAGGGCGCCGCCAGAGCTTTTCCAGCAAGGACTTCTAGGAAGGGCAGTCATCAAGGGAGACATCGTCTCTCTCGGAGGGACAAAGCGGCGGAGAAGGACGATGAGCGAGAGCCCGTTCGAAGACATATTTTCGATACTTGATGAGAGCATGATGGGCTTCGGGCTCGGAGACATAAAGTTCGTGGTCGCAGATACCTCGCCAAAAGACGCTGTCCTCATATCAAACACCACTGACGTCGTGTTCAACCCCGAAGCATCAGAGTTCAAGGAAGAGGAAGAGAAGACCTTCGAAGTCACTTACGAAGACATCGGCGGGCTTCGGGAGGAGATAAAGAAAGTGAGGGAGATGGTAGAGCTTCCTCTGAAACATCCAGAGATATTTGAGAGGCTCGGCGTAGAAGCCCCTAAAGGTGTCCTTCTGCATGGACCGCCAGGGACAGGAAAGACCCTGCTGGCAAAAGCAGTGGCTAGTGAGACCAATTCAAACTTCTTCCTGATAAACGGACCAGAGATAATGTCCAAGTACTATGGCCAGAGCGAGGAGAACCTGAGGAAGAAGTTCGAGGAAGCAGAGAAGAGCGCACCTAGCATAATATTCATAGACGAGATAGACGCGATAGCCACCAAGAGGGAAGAGACCAAAGGAGAGGTCGAGAAGAGGGTTGTCGCACAGCTGCTCGCACTCATGGACGGGCTGCAGTCACGGGGAAGGGTTGTAGTCATAGCCGCATCAAACGTACCACACCTCCTGGATCCTGCACTCAGGAGAGGTGGAAGATTCGACAGGGAGATAGAGATAGGCGTTCCCGGCAAGCCAGGAAGACTGGACATACTCAAGATCCACACAAGAAATATGCCATTGGCAGAAGACGTAGAACTGAAAGAGATCGCTGCCGTGACACACGGATTTGTAGGTGCGGACCTATCATCACTTGCAAAAGAGGCAGCCATGATAGTATTGAGGAAAGTGCTTCCAGAACTCCAGCTTGAGAAAGAGGAAGCCATACCTAAAGAGACCCTTGAAAAATTGAGGATAACACAGAAGGATTTCTGGGAAGCGCTCAAGGTTGTCAGACCAAGCGCCATGAGAGAATTCCTTATAGAGATACCTAATATAAATTGGGATGATGTAGGCGGACTTGAGGAAGTCAAACAGGATCTTAGCGAAGCCGTCGAATGGCCACTCAAGCATCCAGAAGTATTCACAAGGATGGGCGTCACACCACCGAAAGGGATACTCCTGTACGGCCCTCCAGGCACAGGAAAGACACTCCTCGCAAAAGCAGTGGCAAATGAGGCAGAATCAAACTTCATACTCATAAAAGGACCTGAGCTATTATCAAAATGGGTCGGAGAGTCAGAGAAAGCAGTAAGGAAGATATTCCAAAAAGCAAGACAGACCTCTCCTTCGATAATATTCTTCGACGAGATAGACGCACTCGCACCACGAAGAGGAGCGAGCGGAGACAACAAGGTCAGTGAACGGGTCGTGAACCAACTATTGACGGAGATCGACGGACTCGAAGAGCTGCACAATGTCGTGATAATAGGCGCTACAAACCGCCCGGATATTGTCGACACAGCACTGCTGAGACCTGGACGGTTCGACAGGATAATCATGGTCGGCTCTCCAGAAGAATCATCACGCGAGAAGATATTCAAGATACACACCAAAGACATGCCCCTGGCACGCGACGTCGACATCAAAGAGCTGGCAAAGAGGACAGAAGGGTATGCCGGCGCGGACATAGAGAGCATGTGCAGGGAAGCAGCTATCATAGCACTCAGGAAAAACATGGATGCAAAAGAAGTGACAAAGAAAGACTTTGATGCTGCGTTTGACAAGGTACAGCCATCCATAACAAAAGAGATAGAAAACTCTTATAAAGCGCTGAAAGAACAATTCACTAAAGCAAGGGGCAATGAGATGAAAGAATCAAAGCCCAATTACTTCATGTAAAGAAAATCCCGACTCGCAAGTCATCGGGATTTTCGAACATTGCAAACCCTGCGCACCATATTCAGCTACCCACGGAAGCGAACAACGTTCGATGGCAGGATTTGCAAGTGAACAAAAAAGAAGGTTGATATCATGACAGGAAAAGCAGGTGATAAGGTCAGAGTGGTCTGTGAAGACCGCGAGTACAGAGGAATTCTCATAGACAAGAAGAAAGACGTCACAGTCCTGAAACTTGAGAACGGCTACAACATAGGCATAGAGAACAGCAGGATAAAGACTTCAGAAGTCGTTGAAGTCGGAAAAGATATAGAGATCAAATATTCTGCTGCAGGGCAGCAACAAGAAGGACTTCCCAAGATATCCATACTCCATACAGGCGGTACCATCGCATCCAAGGTCGATTACAGGACAGGAGGAGTGTACAGCTCATTCAATCCAGAGGATCTTCTCGGCATGTTCCCTGAACTGGGGGATATAGCTAACTTTGATTCAAGATTAGTGTCGAACATGTGGTCAGATGACCTCAGGTTCAAGCACTTCGGTGCGATTGCAGAAGCGGTGGCTGAAGAAGTCAAGAAAGGTGCTGAAGGAGTCATTATCGGGATGGGTACTGACAACTTGGCTGTGGCTGCTGCTGCGGTCGCGTTTGCACTTGAGAAATGTCCTGTTCCTGTGCTCTTTGTCGGGGCGCAAAGAAGTTCTGACAGGGGAAGCAGTGATGCTGCAATGAACCTCATCTGCGCTGCGGAGTTCATCACGAAATCAGACTTTGCAGGTGTCGCTATCTGTATGCATGACTGGACCTCAGATGAGAAGTGCGTGGTGCTTCCAGCGTGTAAGACAAAGAAACTACATAGTTCCCGTCGTGATGCATTCAAACCAGTAAATGATACTGCAATCGC
>JAUVBP010000056.1 GCA_030591125.1 Candidatus Woesearchaeota archaeon
AAAGCCCTAACATAGAAGAAGATGCATTGTTGATGAAGAAGACATATATGTCTCTGAAGTGAATCATTTACGTATCTTCGAAGATCTCCTCTCTTTCTGTCTCTTCAACCGTTCTTCATGGTTCTTCCTGAGCATCTGGTACGCCCGCCCGCTCTTGAATTTCTCTCGTATGTAACGATACTCTGTACCGAGCTGTGATTTCAGGAGCTGTTTTGCCTTCTGCTGATCGCGGGACCTCTTTACGTAAGTGCCTTCTTTCCTTATCGCCATCACTGCCTTGAAGAACATGTTGTCCTCTTTGCCTATCACCATCGATCGGTTCCGCTTTATCTCGTGGAATACATTATCTATATCCTGACTATCTGTGAATGTCAATACATTCCCCAGCTCCATGGTTGAGTGCCCATCAGAACCTCCGGTAATCCCTTTACGGGTCTTTGATGCCCAGTATGCTGCTTTCATGTTCAAGCTCCTGAGGTTGAAGCCGTTTATCACTTCTATCATGTCGATGCCCTGCTCAACCTTCTTGGTCATCCCTGTATTCTTTATCCCGACAGCTCCGGGAGCATAAGGATGTGGTGTGCAGATCAGGCAGTTATAATCTTTGGAGATAGTGATCAATTCTGAGGGGGTTATGTCTATGAAAAAGGGATTCTTCTTCTTACGATCCTTGAGATGCCTGTCGAAGAACTCTTCCAGATCCCTGTGCGCATAGAAATAAAATAGGATGTGGTTGCCGTTCTTGCAGGTTATCTCAATCCCTGGTATTATGAGGGTGTGTTTCCGTAGGCGGCAGGATGCCATGACTCCTTTGATCGTGTTGTGGTCAGTTATGGCAAATCCAAAACCTTTCTTCGTAGCTTTCTTTACAGCAGTGGGTATGCGTGAGACTGCATCCAAAGAATACTTTGTGTGGAAATGAAGGTCCATTCCGAATAGACCCTCTTTTTTCAGCTTTCGGAGGGGTGGTCTCTTGAATATTACACTTCCCATGAGGTCGCTTATGCGGGTCTGGGCGTATATAAAACTATTTTTTTTACTGGTTAGTGGTTTTGTTTGTTTTTATTGTTCTGATAGAATAATCGAAACCTTTATAATATTTAAAAAGGTCTACTTATAAATCAACAATTAAGCTTTCATTTACAGCTTAGAAAAAAAAGGGGTACACGATGAAAAAACACGAAAATGTTGTACAAAAAGCTGGTAGTTGGGCCTTTATCGTTGGCTTGATCATAGCCATCATTGCAGGGTTCTGGCCGCTGGCTACAGTCATGACATCAGTCCTTATAATCCTTGGGTTGATTGTCGGGTTCTTGAACATAACAGGAAAAGAGACAAACAGCTTTCTGTTTTCCACATTGGTGCTTGTAGTGATGTCAAGCATGGGTGGACAGCTGCTTGTCAACATACAGTATGTCGGGCTGCTGTTGCAGAACATGTTCTCATCGATGATGTTGTTCGTAATACCCGCAGCGTTTGTTGTCGCACTTAAGGCAATATATGCTCTGGCAGAAGACGAGTAAATGATTTGATTTTTTTGTTTTTTTCTTTTTTTTGTTTTTTTCTTTTCAATTCAACTTTGACATCATCAGGTCTATACATCCCTCAACAGACATCTTCTCAGTGTCGATGATAATCTCATGATGAGCGGGCACTATGTATTCCTTGTGGATCCTGTGCATCCCTTCTTCACCCACAGTCTTCGCGTCTCTTTCCTGATCCCTCTGTATTGCTGTCTCAATAGAGCATTTCAGGTAGAATGAGACCACCTCATAATCGTTATCCCTGAAGAACCCCTCACCTATCTTCTTGTTCATGCTCACTGGAGTCACTTCCTGCACGATGATGTCCTGCTTCAGGGCCACAAGTCCTTTTATCAGGAAATAGGAAGCTTCCTTGCTGAGCCTCAGCGCCTCTTTCCTTCCTGCAGGTTTCAGCCCTCTTTTGATGATGGGCCGGTCCACGTAAGAGTATGTCGGAAGCTTATCTCTCAAAATCTTTGTCAGTGTTGATTTTCCTGCTCCAGCAGGTCCGTGTATAGTGATTATCCTATTCATCGGCTCACCTTCACATTGATTCGATTGCAATACTGCCTTATCTTGCAGATGCTGCACATCGGAGAGATCGGCTTACATACGTTCTGGCCCCAGGTGACAAGGAGGTCGTTATAGACTATCCAGTGCTTCTTGGGAAGCTTCTTCCTCAGGGCGAACTCGGTCTTATCAGGGGTCTTTGTCTTGACATATCCGAGACGGTTCGAGATGCGATGGACATGGGTGTCCACGCAGATGCCTGGCTTATTGTATCCTAACGTGACCACCAGGTTAGCGGTCTTTCGCCCCACACCATCGAATCCAAGGAGGTCATCAATCTCATCAGGCACTCTCGAATTGTGCTTTGTGGCTAGTTCCCTGCTTATCGCCTTTATCTTCCTGGCCTTTGTCTTGTAGAAACCTGCAGGGTATATGAGCTTCTCAATCCTGCTTGTGGTGAGGGCTGCAATCTTCTTCGGAGTGTCTGCTACCTTGAATAGCCTGTGGAACGCATCCCTTGTGACTGCATCTTTTGTGCGTAGAGAGATGAGGCAGGATATCAACACCTGATAAGGGTCATGGGTATCATCCTTCACTTCTGTAACTATCGGCGTAGTGTATCTCTTTACCTCTTTCTTGAGTATGGATACTATATTGTCAACCAGTACTTTTTTCATGAGAGTAGCTCCGGAGTCTTAATTGAGAATGCTTCTAGGTATGTTCCTGAACTCTATCTTATCAGTATCGAATATGTCCCATTCAGTTGCAAATCCTGCTCTTGTCTCAATGACATACTTCGCATTGACCCGTGGGGAGAATACTTCACACAGTTCAACATGGCAGGGTACGGCGTGCTCCTCAATATGTCCTACCCTTTTTTGGTCTGTTACCCAGAATATATCTATCGAGAAATCCATGTCTCTCATCCAGATGCTGTGGATCTCAGCCTTATTGAATATAAAGAGCATTGCGGTATCTTCAGGAAGATACGTGTAGTTACTGAGACCTATGCGCATCGATTCATCAGTGTCTACTATGATCAGTTTCTGACAGATATTTCCCTTGAAACATACTTGTGGACCCTCAAAAAATCGCTCTGGTGACTGGATGTTGGTAAGAATGATAAGGACTGCAATAATGGCGGCAACACCAATACCTACCCTGGTCAGTGTCCCATAGTGGAGCTTATGCTTCCTCTTCCTGTGGAACTCTTCAGTATCATGATGCCTGTGCTTAAGCTTATTCTTAAGCCTGCGGAGCATATCCAAGTTCATAAGCTCAAAAAATGACGAAAACATTTATTAATGTTTGTAAACCCTGTAGCTGCATAAGGTACTGACAATGGACGCTGGAGACAATCATGAGGTCGCGGACTTGAGCCTTGCAGATCAAGGGGAGCTCAACATAAGATGGGCGGAGAGCCATATGGGGTCGCTGCTCAAGGTCCGGCAAAGGTTCGCAAAAGAGAAGCCGCTCAAAGGCAGACGTATAGGTATGGCACTGCATGTCACCAAAGAGACTGCGGTGCTTGTCAATACACTGGTTGCGGGAGGCGCAGAAGTCGCAATAACCGGATGCAATCCTTTGTCTACACAAGATGATGTCGCAGCAGCCCTTGCCAAGCAGGGAGTGAAGATATGGTCATACAAAGGAGAGACCACCAAAGATTATTACAGATATATCAACAATATAATCGCGTTCAAACCTGAGATAACAATCGATGATGGCTGCGACCTGGTGTCTGAGATACACAAGAACCATAAGCATCTGATCACATACATCATTGGTGGTTGTGAGGAGACCACTACAGGCATAATCCGCCTGAAAGCAATGGAGAAGGACCATGCCCTGCATTATCCTGTAATAGCAGTCAATGACAACCGGACCAAACATCTGTTCGATAATTATTATGGCACCGGCCAGTCCACACTTGATGGTATCATCAGGGCCACAAACATACTTTTCGCAGGCAAGACTGTGGTGATTGCGGGTTACGGTGATTGCGGCAAAGGTGTCGCCAATAGGTCTTGTGGGATGGGATCGAATGTCATCGTGACTGAGGTTGACCCTGTGAGGGCGCTGCGAGCAAAGATGGATGGGTATCGGGTGATGCCCATGTCTGAGGCGGCGGCCATCGGAGATATAATCATAACAGTCACAGGAGACAAGCACGTCCTTACGAAAGATCATTTCAGGCTCATGAAAGATGGTGCAATAATGGCAAATTCAGGCCACTTTGATATAGAGATAGATGTCGTAGGGCTGAAGAAGATGTCAAAGAAAGTCACTGACGTGCGCACAGGTCTCCAAGAGTTTGATCTCGGAAAGAAAAAGCTCTATCTCTGTGGGGAAGGGAGGTTAGTGAATCTTGCGTGTGCAGAGGGACATCCCAGTGAAGTGATGTCAACATCTTTCTGCGGTCAGGCACTTGCATGTGAATACATAGTCAAGAATCAGGACTCTCTGGCAGATGCAGTGCACAGGCTGCCGAAAGAGATCGATGATGAGATAGCACGCCTGCAGCTTGACTCGATGGGCGTTGAGTTCGACAGTCTCACGAAAGAACAGGAGAAATACCTCTCTGACTGGAAAGAAGGGACCTGATCAATCTTTTTTACCTTTCTTGGTATCCTATTTTTCTTGATATTCTATATCACATAATACCAGTCCGGGTAAGAACCAGGAATATCACTGCAATTATCACTCCTGCAAAGACCATGATGATCCCTTGTTTTATCATGCTCTCCTTTGCGATCCTGCCTGCGAAAGCTCCCAGTAAAAATAGGTTTATAGCCACCATGACGAGCGATAAGACATATGCTGTCTTCATAGCCAACTGTCCTGTAGGGACAAAGAAGAAAGGAGCTATCAGGATCAATGCGAGGATCAAGGGGATTATACCATCAACAACACCGATTATCCACGCCATCCTCTCGCGTTTCCTTGAGAACTCAGTGCCGCTCAGGTCTTTCATGAGATGCGCTTCTATTACGCGTATCTTCTTCCTTATCTCTGCACGCTCTGCAGCGTAAGATCCCCAGATGCCTGATACGCACATCGCGATGCTGGCTCCGATACTGGGTATTATTATCAGCTTCGGGTCAGTTATGCCACTCATGAATACCGCGACAACAATGCCCAGTATTGTCAAGGCGCCGTCAAATGAATTGATGATTATGTAACGCCTGACTATCTCATGCTCTACAAGAATCGTATAGTACTCTTTGATCCGGTTTTTCATGTTCAGACAACTCTACCGTGATGTACTTCGTGGAGCTGGAAAGAACAGAGCTTCTTGCCGATCGCAACCTTATCCACTGAATGCACGACTGCGCCGAATTCTTCAATAGTATTCCTTATGGCATCAAAATCAAGATTGCGTCCCTCAAGAACCACCTTGACAGTCTCAGTCTTCTCATCGACAGCGTACACAGAAATATCTGCATTCTCTATGCCATTCGCCTTGCTCAAGGCCTGGCCGAATTTGACAATATTCGGCGTGTGCGGCTTAAGCACATCAAGAACCAGGAGTTTGATCGGTTTATTGTTCTTTGGCACAGTGAACACCTCTTTTGAGGATATACGTGAGTTCTGTTTTTAAATCTTGTGCTGCAATCATGCTAAATTATATATAAAATAACAATTCATCCAGTGTATGAAGAAGAAGTTGTTATTACACACCTGTTGCGCGCCCTGCAGTACGCATTCTGTAAAAGAACTTCAGGACCAGTATGATGTCACGATGTATTTCTATAATCCTAACATACACCCTTATGGAGAGTATGTGCGGAGGCTTGATGGTGCTGAGAAGGTCAAGCAGGAGCTTTCTGTGCCGCTTGAAGAAGGGGCATATGATGTAGAATGGTGGCTTGAGATGATACAGGGATTTGAGAATGAGCCCGAGGGAGGCAGAAGATGCGACATCTGTTACTCGGTACGGCTCAAGCAGGCAGCGAAGTATGCCAAAGAGAACGGGTTTGATCTTTTCACGACTACGATGACATTATCTGAGCATAAGGATGCTGCGAAGATAAACTCTATCGGTGAAAGATTTGCCAAGAAGTTCGGTATCTCATGGGTGCATTCAGATTTCAAGAAGCGAGATGGTTTCCTGAATTCTACGAGGATGAGCAAAGAGATGGGCCTTTACAGGCAGAGTTATTGCGGGTGTTTCTATTCTGTGCGGAGCAGCATAGCATCCCCGAAAGAATAGAACCTATATTTTTCTTCTACTGCTGTCTTGTAGGCATGCATTATGTTGTCCAGACCGACCAGTGCGGCGATCAGCATTATGAGTGTTGATTTCGGCAGGTGGAAATTAGTTATCATCATATTGGGCTTCAGCTTGAACTTGTAGCCCGGGTAGATGAATATATCTGTGCTGTCGGTCTTTGGCTGGATGATGCCCAGGTCATCTGTTGCTGATTCGAGCGCTCTCAGCGCGGTGGTGCCGACTATTATCAGATGTCTGTGCCTATTGTTGATGGTGTCTGCTGCCTCTTCTGATATGCTGAACCATTCTTCGTGCATGTTGTGCCTCTTGATGTCTTCCTCTTTGACCGGGAGGAACGTGCCGTAGCCTACATGAAGCGTCACCTTGACTATCTTCACACCTTTTCGTTCGATGTCCCGTAGAAGTTCAGGTGTGAAGTGGAAGCCTGCAGTAGGTGCGGCTATGCTTCCTGACTCTTTTGCGAATACTGTCTGATATTTTTCCCGGGTGGTGGGTCTCTTTATGTATGGTGGCAGGGGCATCTCTCCGATGTCCTGGAGGATGTCTTCAATATTGTCTTTGTTGAACTCAACCTCAAACTCGAAACCGTCGCTGCCTGACACGACTTCTGCTGTGAGGCCTTTGTCGAACACGAAAGTGTTGCCTTTCCGTACCTTGTTGCTTGTTATCTGGCACCTGTATCTGCGATTGTTCAGCTTCTTTGAGATCAAGAATTCTGCCTTTGCGCCTGTGGCTTTCTTACCTGTGAGCTTCACTGGATCTACTTTCGTGTCATTCAATACTATGACATCGCCCTTTTCCAGATACTCCAGGATGTCGTGGAACTTCTTGTGCTCAATCTCTTTTCCTTTGACGACCATGAGTCTGCTCTGGTCTCTCTGGGATAGAGGCTCCTGAGCGATGAGTTCCTGCGGAAGGTTGTAGTCGAAGTCTGAGAGTTGCATGGGGGATGGTAGATGAGAGGTGTTTATAATATTTATTGGATTTTAGAACTAATTAGATAAGATGATCCTGGGACACAAAATTCTCAGAACCACAGTTCGGACAGAGTCTTATGGGGAAATCC
>JAUVBP010000112.1 GCA_030591125.1 Candidatus Woesearchaeota archaeon
AATACAGCAGGTTCATCAGGAATATCAAGACTGCTTCAAAGGATATAGCGATAATGCTTGATACTCAGGGTCCTGAGATACGTACCGGGCTGGCGCATCCAGGAACGATATTGGAGGATGGAAGCACATTCACGCTCACCACCAGAAAAGTCATAGGTAACAGCAAGGAAGTGTATGTCACTTACGCAGGTCTTGTTGAAGACGCCAAGCCTGGTGAGAGCATATTGATAGATTCCGGATTCCTGGAACTCAAGGTCCTGAAGAAGACAAAGACAGACATAATCTGTAAGGTGATCAATGGTGGGCCATTAGGCAATCAGAAAGGGGTCAACCATCCTGCCTGCCTTGCAAGGCTTTCTGCATTCACAAAAAAAGACCGTGATGATGTCATGTTCGGTATCAAGAACGGCATTGATTTCATAGCTGCTTCTTTCATACGCGCTCCAGAGGATGTCAAGAAGATCAAGGCATTTGTCAAGGATCATCCGCATATCAAGGTCTTTGCTAAGATAGAGAACTCAAAGGCAGTAGATAACTTCGATAAGATACTTGAGGTTTCAGACGGGATAATGGTTGCCAGAGGTGACCTGGGTGTTGAGCTGCCTTCATCAGAAGTACCTATAATACAGAAGCGTATAATCAAGGCATGCAATCTTGCAGGAAAACCTGTGATTACAGCTACACAGATGCTTGAGACTATGGTGGCGAACCCGCGACCTACCCGCGCAGAAGCGAGTGACGTGGCAAATGCCATGCTCGACGGCACTGATGCAGTGATGCTCTCTGAAGAGACTGCTATAGGGAAGTTCCCTGTAAAGGCGGTCAAGATGATGGTTGAGATCGCTGAGAATGTGGAGCCTTTCCTGCAGTTCCATAGAGGATTAAAGATTGAGTCTGCTGATGACGCTATTGCCAAGGCGATATATGATATAGTCAAGAACACTGATGTGGCTAAGATTGTCGTTGCTACCTGTTCAGGCCATTCAGCGCGCCTGTTGTCCAAGCACCGTCCTAATGCAGATATAATTGCAGTGACTCCTAACGAGCAGGTCGTGCGGCAGATGTCTGTGACCTGGGGCATAGACCCGATGATAATCCAGGATGGCAAGATATCATCTACAAGGGATCTGATATATTATTCTATACGCACTGCTTTCAAGAGGAAGATGCTCAGCAGCAAGGACAAGGTAGTGGTCGCTGCAGCACATCCTTTCAACATAAAGGGCAGGACGAACCTCATAGAGTTGCACGAGGTAAGTGAGATACTGAAACGGGGCCCTTCTGCTAAATGATTTGAGGTATAAAGATGGTATTCGAAAGAAGACTGGCTGAAAAAGAGATTCAGGTCATAGAGAAGATAATAGACTTTGTAAAAGAGAAGCATCACCGTTCAGAAGGGCATGATTACTCTCATGTATTGGAGGTCTGCCGTATCTCTATAGAGATTGCGAAGAAGATAAAGGACCCTGTCAATCCGTTCGTGCTGATGTGTGGTGCTCTGTTGCATGACATAGGGAGGATCAACGCACCTAATGGCCTGTTCCATGGTATTGATGGTGCTGCCAGGGCAAATGAGCTGCTGAAGTCATACATAGATGATGCAGAGACGAGCAAGAGGGTGCAGCAGGTGATAATCAGGCACACTCCTGAGTCGCGCATACTTCCTGAGGCGACTGAAGAGAAGGTTGTTTTCGACGCAGACACTATTGAGCGTCTGGGTTTCATAGGCATGGTACGTGGTCTGATGGGGAAGTCAGGGACCATGGAAGAGATAATCGAGGACAGGATACATAAGCGGCTTCAGGATTATGCCAAGCTGTATTATCCTGTCAGCAAGAAGATGTCAAAGAAGGCATACAAAGAGACTGTCGCAGTCTCAAAGACACTGAAGAAGGACCTTGTGAAACGTGCTAAAGAGATACACGAGATAACTTCATACAAGCTGATAAAACAAGAGTAGACTGGTACGATGGCAAAACGATTTCCTATGACCAAGAGAGGATTGCTCCAACGTGGGGCAGACCATATATTCTCTACAGGCCTGAATGATGGGGCGTCACATCTCTGTCTTGCTAACATGCAGTATGGTATGGCAAAGATACATTATACCCTTAACAAATTCGGGATGACACCTGACGCTACGTTCGCCACTACTCCTGATGAGACTGTGAGCAGGAACAGCAGCAGATGGGAGCAGGGCATAGCATATGGTGGTCGGCTCTCTTGGGGATCCGGGAAGGAGAAGTTCACGTTCCTTGATGTGAAGCCGAACTGTTGTGGGATGCTTGTGGGGGGATTGCATGACCTTCCAAAGCCTAAGAACATCCTCAAGCGTGTTGCAGACCTTCAAGAGGAGGCTACGTTCATCAATAATGTCCGTGTCAAGTGGGATTTCTATAAGGGCAATCATTTTATTGATGTCTTCCGTGTGGATACTAAAGAGAAAGGGATGAATCTGCCTAAGTATGCTGTGATAATGCATGCTGGCTGTTCAGAGCTCAAGGGCGAGACTGAGAATGGGATGGGACTCTATTGGACCCATAGCAAGACCTTGATGGAGAACTGTAAGACTGTGAAGACCCCTTTCGGTAACAATTATATCATCCAGGGAAAGAATGCTGTTGAGTATTACAAGTTCCACCAGTTTGCAGAGGAATTCGCAAAGAAACGCCGAGAGGTCGCTTTCAAGAGTCTGTTCGACAATGGCAAGATGATATGCAACCAGACTCATCAAGGCCTGTTGAACATGAATGATGTGGTGCTTGGCTGTCAGACATTCCAGACTACTGATCAGATACTCCCTCTATCTATACGTGCAGACCTTCCTTCTTATCTTGTGAAAGGCAAGCATAGCTTCACGCCGCACCAGATGGATATGTTAGGTTTCACTGCACGCGCAGAGGAGTTTGGGGTCTACAACAGGTTGAGCAAGATGAATCTCCTTCCTCACGGAGGAGGTTACGCATTCCCTGATTCTTTGAGTGTGGAGAAGATATTCGAGATAAACGGTAAGCGTTACTTCAAGCTTGACATGACTAATAGCATAGGTAAGAAGATAGTGTCGAATGTAAGAGAGCTTCAGTTCGAGTATCGTGGCAGAGAAGTGTTGCAGCGTTGTCTGGATATAGACCTGTGCAAGGTGTCTGCAGTATTGGATCCTGTTTATACTATTAAGATATGAATTCTTAGAAGTTCAACGCCAGCGCCCGGGGATAAACTAGCATTTGATGTCCGGTCGCGAATTCTTATTATTAATGTACCAAAAGGCTTTCTTCTATATGAATTCAACGCTCTAACGGCTTGCGATTTTGTATGACAAACTCAATACGAGATTTATAAGCTCTTCCGACAGACATAGGATAAGCTCACTCCTTCTTCGGCAGGTATCTGTACTGGTGTATCTTGTATATCAATAAAGTGTCATAACTTCTTATCGCATTAGGAAGCTCTTCTGTCAGGCTCATCATCATATTCCTGTATTCTTCTGATGATTCGACCTCTAGGTCCAGTTCAAGATCCCAAGGTCCTATTGATTTTATCAGGTATGATGCCTTGCTTGTCTTGATGCAGAATTGTCTTATGCCTGTCAGTGTCTTTTTTGACAGGTCTTTCAGTTTGATAAGCACTTTGTAATGTATCTGGCCTATTGCAGCATTATCTATTATCATCGAGTATCCTTTGATGATTCCCAGACGCTCTAGCTTGCGGATCCTGTCGCGTACAGCATCGGCTTTTATCGGCAATCCCTTAGCTATATCTGTGCTTGATGCTCTTGCGTCTTCTGCAAGTACTCGCAGTATCTTCCAGTCATTTGCATCGATCGTTATCGGTTTTGGCCTTCCTCCGTAGACTTGTTCTTTCTTTGTAGAAGGAGGTCTTCCTACAAGATAGCGACGTTCGAAGTACTCTCCTGCAAGGTTCACTGATATCTCTTTCCTGTTTATGAAGTTGGAGAACTGTTCATAGATCTTCCTTAATTCATAATCAAGTTCGAATTGGCTGCGGGCAAATAGCATGAACCCTACATCGAAAGGTCCGTCGCATTCTGCAGTCCATAGTGAACTGTCGTGGTTTCTGAGATATTCGACAAGCTCTTTCTTCTTTTTTTTGCTGATGCTCTCCAGTTTCAGCATCACTTTGTTCAGCGTATACCCTAGCTTTGCAGGATCAAGTATTGTTATGAACTTGAATATTGCGCCTTGTTTGACTAACCTGTTCATCCTATAGTTGACGACCTCTTTGCTTGCGCGGATCTTTTTTCCAAGGCTTGAATGGCTCTGCCTGGAATCTTTTCCTAATTCATAGAGGAGCTTCCTGTCCTTACGGTCTAGTTCAAGTACCATATATTTAGAGATACAGAGTTACTATTTAAATTTTACCTGTTTTGATAAAAAAATTAATGAAAATATTTATATTTACAGACCTACCGTTAAGTGGTAAAATGAAGTTTATGAAAGAGCGGATGAAGATGTTCGGGACACCTGCATTTGTCTATGATCTGGATATTGTTAGGTCTCAGATAGATCGCATAGGGTCAGCATTCAGTAAGAGCGAAAGGCTTTACCGCCGTAGC
>JAUVBP010000049.1 GCA_030591125.1 Candidatus Woesearchaeota archaeon
GCGACTCCAAGATGACCATCAAGGAAGCTTACGATACTGCTGTGGATAGAGGGATCAAGAACATCTGCATAACCAACCACCACGAACCCTGCGAGTTCAAGAACGGAGACTTCAAACAGTCACTGACAGATGAGAAGATTGCAAGATACCGGGAAGAGGTAGATGCACTCAGCAAAGAAGGTAAGGTAAATATCATGTTCGGTGTCGAGATAGGTTACACTGAGGAAGATGAAGATACGATAAGGGAATTCCTCGATAAGCACGACTTCGACTTTGTTCTCGGATCAGTGCATTATGTTAAAGGTGTGAATATCGCAAGCAGGAAGTCCCGCGATAAGCTCAAGAACATGGATCCTGTTGAACTCTGTGAAGATTATATAAGATTGCTGAATAAAGCGATACGCTCAAAGCTGTTCGATGTCATGTCACACATTGACGTATACAAGAAGATGATGACACCACCACCCTTATCCGCACTGAGAGATAGCTGGGAAGAGGTCGCAGAACTTCTCGTGGAGAACAAAATCGGATTTGAGATAAATACCAGCCACTCCCAATATGTCCCCGGAGGGATGTATCCTGACATTGAGATAATAAAGATACTGATAGAGAAAGGGGTCGACATAATAACAATAGGCAGTGACTCTCACCACCATAAAGACCTGGGCAGAGGTATCGAAGATGCTGAAGAGATGCTCAAGAGCATGGGAGTCAAGAACGTATACCTCTTCGAGAAGAGGAAGCCCAAGCCCATACCCCTCTAATAACATTTAAATACTCTTTCTTAATAGTTGATGATGTGATAAAATGACAATAGAAATATGCACAGTAGGCGGCTACAATGAAGTAGGAAAGAACATGACCGCGATAAGAGTAGATGATGAAGTCATCCTCATAGATATGGGACTCCATCTTGACCCGTACATACAGTACACAGACAGCGATGAAGTGTGTGACATGAGCGCTTCAGCACTCACCTCAATAGGTGCAGTGCCTGACATCAAGCTGATCGATGATTGGCGCAAGAAAGTGAAGGCGATAATCCCCACACATGCGCACCTTGACCACGTCGGGGCAGTACCATACCTGGAGAAGAAATTCAATGCGCCGATACTATGCACACCATTCACATCCGAAGTCCTGAGTGCAATATGCACTGATGAGAAAATAAAGCTCAAGAACAAGGTAAAGGTCCTGAATGTCAACTCCATCTACAAGATATCTGACAAGATAACGATAGAATTCGTGAACGCAACGCACTCCACACCACAGACTGTGCTTGTAGCGATCCATACACCTTATGGCATAGTATTGTATGCCTCGGATTTCAAGTTCGATAACCACCCAGTCATAGGCAAGAAGACCGATATGGCACAGCTGAAGAAGCTAGGAAAGAAGAACGTGTTATGTCTCCTGTGCGATGGGACAAGAGCAGGACAGGCCATGAAGACCCCCTCAGAACAGGTCGCAAGAGAGATGCTCAAGGATGTCATGCTCGCCACAAGCTCTGAAGGGAAGGCAGTTGTCGTCACGACGTTCAGTTCGCACATCGCCCGCCTGAAATCAATCGTCGAATTCGGCAAGAAGCTCAACAGGAAGATAATATTCCTCGGAAGGAGCCTGTCAAAATATGCCGCAGCAGCAGAAAATGCAGGCATAATCAAGTTTACAGATGATGTAGAGATGGTGAAGTACGGCAAACACATACGCAGGAAGCTGAAGCAGATACAGAAAGACCCTTCCAAGTATCTCATCGTGTGTACTGGCCATCAGGGGGAACAGAAAGCAGTCCTCGGGAAGATAGTCAATGGAGAATTCGAGTTCAGGTTCAATAAGGAAGACCAGATAATATTCTCGTGCACAGTGATACCCACACCATTGAACAGGGCAAATAGGGACCTCCTTGAACGGAACCTGCGGCAACATGGAGTCAGGATATTCAAAGACCTGCACGCGTCAGGGCATCCATCAAAAGAAGACTGCAGAGAGATAATAAACCTTGTCAAGCCGAAACACATCATACCTTGCCATGTAGGCCTGGCTATGGCAACTGGCCTGACGGATCTGGCACTGGAAATGGGATATACGATGGGCGAACAGGTCCATCTGATGCAGAACGGTCAGCGGTTCCGGGTCCTTGATTAGGATCCTCTTTCCGGGACAGCTTAGACGGCAAGGAAGATATCCCGCCC
Source organism: Candidatus Woesearchaeota archaeon (assembly GCA_030591125.1). Taxonomy (GTDB): domain Archaea; phylum Nanobdellota; class Nanobdellia; order Woesearchaeales; family UBA11576; genus JABMQF01. The sequence goes on from JAUVBP010000049.1 coordinate 2,193, forward strand.
ATCACCCTTCCCCAGACAGACTTCTTTGAGATCTCCTCGTATGATTCCTGGGCCAGTTCTTTGACCTTGGCGTCGTCAATATCACCTACAAGATATTTCAGATACACTTCATCTTCAGGCCTATGCGTATCAAGATGTGCCAAGTGGCTTCGCATCTCATCATCCTTATGGGCCGCCTTCAGCCTGACCAATACCTTATAGATATCACTCCTAAGATTATGTGCAAGCTCAGCGGAGACCTCAGTCGAATCAGGAGGGAAGGATTCCATAAGATCCGCGAACTTATCCATCAATGTCTCTTTAGCCTTGTTCACTATATGTATCAGACGTGATGCGGAATCAGTCAGGTTCTCATACTTATCTATATCAGACCCTTTTGCTTCCTCTAACTTCTTGACAGCATCTCTCCTCTTACCTTCAATATGGAATATCACTTCAGAGTATTTCTTCTCTATCTGTACCATCATGGCAATCTTCTGACGATTGTAGCTACCGACAATGAATCCTGCCCTGACGTTCGAGAACCTAAGATTTGGCGCGTAGTTATGGAGTGAATGGACAAGTGCCTCAATATCTGACTCAGCCTCGAGATATCTCAGCATGCCATCAAGCTCGCCATCAGCATGTGATTCGAAAGCACGGTCGGTCTCAGCAGAAACTTTGGAAAATGCACCAAGATCAAATGAACCTGTCGTGACCTGCCCGTCAGTATCCTCTGTCTTGCCGATCATCTCCCTGTTCGGGGTCGACATGAGGATCCTGTATGTATCAGGGTGGCTCTCTTCGAGAACCTCCTCTTTCACTGTGATCCCTGTATCAAAGACTACCGCCCCGAAATCTAAATCATGCCTGCGCTTGGCCTCCTCTTTCTCTTGGCGGATATGATCCTTGAAAAAAGGTATCTCTTCATCTGCGATGCCGAGTACGTCAGAACAGAATGATCCTGTGATATTAAGTTCGGGCTCTTTCCCCTGTGCCTTTGCCACAATGCCCGCAACCGACTGTTTCTCCAGAAGCAGTGCCTGCTCTGCGGCAGACCTCTGAAGCTCTCCATATGACTTATGGATCCCTGCATCCTCCTGGAACATACCTTCAAGACGCACTGACCCATCGGAGACTGAATCTTCACCTGTCTGCTGTTCACCTGGTCTCAATATCTTTGTGCCTGGAAAATATCGGTCACCATTCACTTTAGCAGGAGGCGGTAATGGCGCGCCGGATTCCCTTATGACTGGTGCTGTGTATGTCGGCTCTTGCATGGGTCCATGCAGAGTTTCAGGCTCTCCGATAAGCTGGACGTGCTCGCCAGGAAGGAGTATGTCGGTCTCCTTATCGACGAACTCATGGAAGATATCAACCTCGAGATCAGTAAGTGAAAGCTCTATAGGCTCCTGCATGTAAAACAAAAGCACATCATCAATCTTCGACTTGATCTGCTGAAGGTCCTCACGCTCGCTGTAAAGCTTATTGGCCTCTATGAATCGCGACGCGAGACCCAGATACTCCTGCTCTTCACAGCTCAATGTCTTCTTCCGTTCTTCAGAGAGTGCAGAGAATACATCTTCAAAATCTGTGCGCCTGTTCTTCCAGAGACGGCGCGATGTTATCTTCTGCCCGAGCTCAAGTATGTCATCACCGACAATATCTGGAGTGTCAAGAGGAGTGACCTCGCCTTTGCTGTCTATATCACATGCTGTCTGTAACTCTGTATAGAGCATCGTCTTGAAACGGAACCGGTCTTTCAAAGAATGACGAGAATGCCAAGGAGCAGCCAGCGCATCTGCATAGACTTCGTTCTGCTCTTTTGAGGAGTCAAGCTCGCGGAAATCCTGGTACTTGATCGCGTTCTGTATCCCCTGGCTCAGGTCAATGCTGTCAGCCGTGCACTTGTTCTCAAAGAAAAGATGGGTAAGATCAGGTAAAGAATAATCTCTCAATGCAAGAGGCATATACTCATCCGAGTCAGGGATTCCCATCTCGTCCCATAGCCGCATCTTACGGACTATCCTGAGCCTTGTACCTGGCTCTTTGCCTTTCAGGATGCGCAGGATACCTTCCATATCAGGAGGCAACCAGGGTTCAACAGGAGGCTTCCAGGCAGTCTGCCCGGATCGGGTCTTATCTGTTGCTTCTGTATCAGGAGCAGGTGTCTCAGAAAGGGTCTCAGAAGGCATATAAATAGGTAAATCAGCTGCTAATTCCTGCACTAGGGACTCTAGCGGGTCAGATTCTTCTTCCAAATATATCGCCCTCCTGCTCTAAATAATATGTCGTGAGAGTATTTAAAGCTTATTGTGGCTCAATTTCCTAGAATCCGCTCTTTTTCAGTAAAACACAGATTTGTGCATAAGCTCATCAGTTACTTCCGTTCTTCATCTCCTTTCGGATCAGCGGGTGTTCACTCAATCACCGCCTATGGTGCACTCTGAAGCCTGTTTCAGGCTCTGAAGTGATGTGTTGAGGGGTATGGAGGAGATATATAAAACTATGTTTTTGTAACTGTTAAGTAGTTAAAAATAGAAAGATTTAAATATAGAAAATGCGGAATAATGTATATGGCAATCAATAAGAAAGGAGCAGTCATTTTAACTCTAGCTCTAGGCTGGATTGTTGCAATCAATACTGTATTAAGCGGACCACATGAGATACATCCAAAAGAATTCTACGATCTCAATGGCGATGGTAATAAGGAAGCTATAATGGAGTGTGCCCATCCTACATCAAATGGAAGGGTCAAACCTTGTTATTACGATGGGAAAAATATCACCCGAGAAGAAGATGGCACACATATAGCGTCAGGCTTCCCAATACACCTATATGGCTCACTAAGAACCCAGCCAGGATTTTCCCGAGAATTCGGACCTAGAATCTACCACGTAGGGCTTCTTGACGATAAACCAGGAATAGATTTACGTGTTTCGGATCCCATAGATTTTCCAGTAACTATCGATCAATTCTTCTCAGGAATAGCTCCTGAACCAAGGAAGGCAGAAAATGAATGATCACGATACACATCAGTGGAAGAAACTGAACGACATCCTAGTAACATCATTCACGAATGTCAAGCATGATGTACGTGATATCAATACGAAGATCGAGAACCTCAGCTCAAACTTTGCTAATTTCTCTACGGAGAGCATAAAGACTGCTTTCGAGCAGCAGATCTCGCTGATACAAGAACAGCAGAGCGCAATAACCCAGCTCAACAAGAGACTGTCTGAGCTGGAGCGCGCACCTGCTAAAGTGGTGGAGAAGGCACCTGCACATTCTCAAGTATTCAAGACAAAAGAATCTGCCCTTGCTGAAGTGAGACGGATGCTCAAGTCTGAGATGAAGTCCGGCAAGAAAGTCGAAAAAGCAGAATCAGTATACGACATACCTGAAGGGGAAGTAAGGATTACAAAGACGCAGTTCAAGGCAAAGAAGAAAGGCAAGATGGCTGCGCTGACTGATGAATGGATAGAAATCACAGGTTATGGCGTAGACATGTCAGGATTCAAGATCCATGACAAGGGCAGGAAGCACACTTTCAAATTCCCAGAAGGGTTCATGATATATGGGCCATTGAAGCTATTCACAGGCAAAGGCCGCGATACAAATACAAAACTTTTCTGGAACAGGCCAAGACCAGTATGGAACGACAAAGGCGATGTCGCATCTCTTGTGAACAAACGAGGGAAGATAGTCAGTCAGGTCGTTTCAGAACCGATATATTCTTTTAAGGTTGTGAGGTAAGGGAATGAGAGAAAACACGATCGATTCTCTATCTGTGATGCTCCATTTTGCAGATATGGCCCAGGCTGCTGAAGAGATCAATAGGATCTCTGACAAATGCAGAGAGCTGGAACAGATCGATGGCAGGCCAGTGGATCAGATAAAAAAAGTAGACCTGTATGGGACACAGGACCACATGATGGTTCGTATCAGGTACACCATAAAGAGAGGTAAAGAGCACGAAAAGAGATTCGAACTGGCAGATTTCTATTCACTGTGATCAAACAACCTTAAGATCAACACATAGCCTATAATTGCTGGGAGAGTGCTGGCCGCATAAAAAAATGGACCTGGAAAAAAGAATTTCTCGAGGGGTGGAAAAAGAACACTATTTTATAGTCCTAGGATGCCAAACAGATGACAGAAAGACATTCGAAAAAGAATATATCACAAAACCTTTCGATGAATTCAAGAACCCTGATAAAGAGGAAGAAGTCCTTGCATTCTACAAATCATGCGATCATAAGCTCCCGATAGGGAAAGACGGAATAAGAGAAGTCATGAAACATGATGGGAAGTACTGGTGTATGGGTCATGGTGAGAACGTCTGGAATCACAATACGACACGGATGATAAAGGTGCAGGTGGTCCGCAATATAAATCTACAGGAACGGATACCTCAAGCAATAAGAAACCTGACAAAATATGTGAAAGGAGACCTGTCCCTCGGCGATAGACAATTCTTGAGAGAGATTGCAAAAGAAACATTCTTGAGAGCTCTTGACCTTGCAGCAGATAATTCTGGAGAGAATTATACATTATCCATGTGCCTGAGGATGTATGACAATGAATTCACGCACATGCGACTAAGACAATATGGATTTGACCTGAAAGAACCGCATGGATTATATACCGACTATCAAAGAATCACAAAACCTTAAAATCAACACATATCCTGTAATTACTTGGAGAGTGCTGGCCGCATTTGACTGTGCGGAGAATTCTACAGTTCATCTTGTTCTTTTTGCAAGCTTCTTTCAGTCGTCTGTGTGCTGCTGTGAAGTTTCCTTTGTCTTCGAAAGCATAGAAATGGATGATTGTCCCTTTTTTGCTTACGGCTAGCGCCGAATCCAGAAAATCACCTGCAGACTTCGGGAGCGGCATTGCGATCCTGTCAAACTTCTTCTTCAGTTTAGGGACGACTTTCTTCACATCACCATTTATCAGGGTCACATTCGTTATCTTATTGAGCTTCAGGTTCATTAATCCGTATTTATGACCATAAGGATTCAGCTCGATGCCGGTTATGTCTTTCGCTTTGGTGCGCCGAGAGATGACACAAGGATAAGGAGCGCAACCAGAGAACATTATGAGAACAGACTCTCCAGGCTTGACCTGCTCTGCGACGCGCTTGCGCTCAGTCGAGAGGCGTGGAGAGAAATAGACCTTCTCCACATCCAGCTTCAGGCGAGTACCATGCTCTATGTGCACGGCCTCCTTGGTCTTCCGGCCAGCAAGATACTTCATCTTCTGGGTCCTGAACTCTGTACCATGGATGCCTGCTTTCTTGAGCACAGTATCTATGTTCTTCTGCAGTTTCAGAAGAGTCTCTGCAATCAATCTCTCCTTCTTCTCAAGCCCTTCAGGGATCTCAAGTATAGCTATAGAACCTGTGACGTCAAATGCCCGCTTGACTGTGGCAAGCTCTCTCTTTGAAAGGACCTTGCTTATCTCTGCTTTTAGACTTGTCTTCTTTTTTTTGGTCCGCTTCAGATCAGACACATCAGGGAAAGTCACAAAGCTGAACATCTCCTTGATGCCTGTCTTCTTAGATACAGGAAACAGTATTGAATCTGCAGTCTTCTTCAGCACATAATCATGGTTGAAAAGATCTGCACCTATCAGGAATCTCTTGACGACCTGAGCTTTCTTCAGAGGAACCTTTACACAGAGAACCATACAATCACCCGAGAACTATCATTATTACGCCGGCAACCATTATTCCACATGCTACGAAGCGATATATCGTGTCGTGATCATGGAAGAGCCGGCCTCCGACAATCGTCGCCACCAGCGTGCTTGCCCGTTTCAGA